>CAZSUM010000117.1:0-3990 GCA_964610015.1 uncultured Lentisphaeraceae bacterium | reverse complement strand
TCCCAATGTCCTGTCAGACTTATTTCTTCTTAATTTAAGAGAGCCGGGAACCGACGTGGACATCATTCTCCTGTTTTAAGTTCAATCTTGATGAAGGCAACACCGATATGACCATAAAAGATATTCCAGTTGTTAACCGCCTCCTACGTCAGGCTTTTCAAAGTGACAAGGCCCCCATCATTGATTTGGTAGCCATACAAACACACGATCCCTTTCGTGTGCTCCTCGGCACCATTCTCAGTGCCCGCACAAAGGATGCCTGCACAGCCGCCGCCTGTGCCCGTCTTTTTACACGAGTCACAACATCTGAAGACTTACAACAGATCCCAATTGAAGACCTCGAGCAACTGATCTATCCCGTCGGATTCTATCGCGCTAAAGCCCGCCACTTAAAAGCCCTACCCCAGGTCCTGCAAACGCGGTTCAATGGCGTCTTACCCAATACCGTCGAAGAACTCTGCGAATTACCCGGTGTAGGACGAAAGACCGCGAACCTAGTGGTTGCCCTTGGCTTTGATAAACCAGCGATTTGCGTGGATGTCCACGTTCATCGGATCATGAACCGCCTCGGACTCGTTCAGACTCAAACGCCATTCGAAACCGAAATGGCGCTGCGCTCTCTCTTGCCCGTACGCTACTGGAAGACGTGGAACTCCTACATCGTCTCCTTTGGCCAAAAGCGCTGCACCCCACGCAACCCGCATTGCACTGGGTGCCCCATCGCCGCCTACTGCCCCACCTGCACGGTCTGAGGGAAAGCACTTTTTTCCGACTTCACCGACCACCGCCGACTTCGGCAGCAAGGCCGCCCCAACGAAGTCGACGTAGTCGCCAAAATACACAAAAAAAGGCCCGCCGGATATCCGGTGGGCCTCGTTTCTCGAGTGACGTGTGTCAGCTTACATCATCTCGCGCATGCCTCGGCGGGAGTTGTTACGGATTCGGGCACGAGCCGACTTACGGCGCGCCTTCTCACACGGTTTTTCGTAATACCGGTTATTGCGCAACTGCTTCAGCAACCCTTCTTTGTCCATAATCTTCTTCAGGCGCTTCAAAGCACGCTCGACCGACTCACCCTTCTTTAATCGAATTTGAATCACGTTTGTCACCCCCTTTCAAGGTCTTCGGAAATTTCATCTGATAACTCAGCTCAAAATTACCGCTCAGACCGACATGGAAGATTTAATTTATCAAATTTTTGCGTTATCCGTCAATACTCCGAATTAGGGAACTAGCACGATCTCTCCAAACTGTTTGGGAACCTGATGTTTCAGATCAAAAACACCGAGCGCGGAAACATCCGACTGCTTCTCGTCATCGAGGTCGTTCACCGTTGCGGCCCAATAGACTCGCTGACCGGCGGCAGGATGGGCCAAGTTCATATACTTCCACGGAACGGCAATCCGGTAAACCATCCTGATACGGTTCTCCGGCAACGGTTCCCGCGTCGCGGAAAACGGGCATTCGTTCAGGTCGATGGCACCGATCGGCAGAAGCTCTTGATTAAACGAGACGGTGCGATAAATTTCCGGCCTGTTTCCCGCGAGCGCAAAGTCGATTTCGCTGTAAGCTTCGGCGGCGGCGTCCGCCAGCGTGTTGTCGGATTTCTGAGCCTTAATGTCGCGAGCAAAACCGAACTGAAGGCTGTCGCCGGCCCATGTTTTCCAGCCGCTAAAGGGCTGACTGAAGACATCGTCCAAGACATCGACTTGAAAGAGCAGGTACGCTTCGTTCCATCCGAAAGCGACGGAGGCATCAAGATCCTTCGCTCCCTTGTGATAAAATGCGGAACGGACGACGTTCTTAGGGTCTATTCTGAAAAGCTTCACATCTTTCCATGCGGAAAAGTCACCGTTGCTCCCAACCTCGGGCTGATAGGACGCAGAGATCCAATTGATGTTCTCCGATTGTGTAAACCGGTAGCCGGAATCCAAGGTGACTTTCACCTCCGCTTTCGACACGTCGAACGGGGCGACCTCCAGGCCGTCAAAGTCAATAAGGATATCCTTTGTAGCCCCTGCCGCCAAAGAGAAGTCGACTTTTTGCCGACCTTCGGGATACCCGACCGCGCGCGTCTCAAGCGTGCCTTTTGCTGGGAACCCCGCGATTTCCGTCATCCGTATCTTGAACGCCTGCCTGCCATTCTTGAACGCCGGTTCCAAGTGGCTGATGAGAACCTGCGCTTCGACATTCAAAAGCAGGCCGTTCGATCCGGCGTTTCGTCCGTTCGACACGAGCGTCAGCGTGAGGGGATACTTCCCTTTCGCGAGCGTGGCGGGAAGCGGGACGGTAAAGGAAAAAGCTTGGGACGCATGTGGCGCAAGCACGACGTTCTGGGAGACCGGAGCGAGTTTTGTCCTTTTATCAAAAATCAACGTCAACGTGCCGTTGAGCGCCGAGCCAGTCGCGTTGAGCGTGCCTTTGATCGCCACCTCTTTTCCGGCGATGGTATCGATGCGTCCACAGTCGGGCATGACGACCCTGACTGCGCCTCGTCCCCACAACGTGAAATCAACGCCGAGGACATAGACGGGCGACTCCGTGAGCGTGAGCTTCAAGACCCCTCCGTCGGTTTCCACTTCCGTACGGTTGCCCATGATGTCGGCGACTTCCAGTTTCTGCCGACCGACCGGTATCTCCACATCGCGGGGTCTCCCGCCGAAGTCCCACAGCGCGAGAACCACATGGTCGTCGCGCTGATAGGCGTAACCGAGGGCGGTCTCGCCCAGATATTCGATCACCCCGGCCGATTTGTGCCCTTCAAGCAGAAAGGTCATAGCCGCGAAGGCGGGAGTGACGGGGCGCGGGGAAATTTTCTCGGCACCCCAAATGATTCGGGGGAACGAAAGGTTGTAGGTGAGCCCATAGTCGCCGATAGCGCTCATGTCGCTGATGTAAAAACTCTCGTTGGAGGCAAAGCCCTCCCCTAGAAAAATCAAATTCCCGCGCACGATCCCGTACAACTGCTTCAGTTCCTCGTCCAGCCGGTTTTCCGCCGAATAACCGAATTCGTTGCCGTAGATTTTGTACGATTTACCCTTGCCATATTCCCTAAGATGTTTTTTGAGCGTGCGAATGTTATCGACGAGCCCTTTCTGCTCGACAGGAAAGCTGAGATAAGGGTGGATGATGATAGCATCTACGTAATCGAGCAGCCCCATTGCGAAAAGTTCGCGATGCTTCTCAACGGATCTCTTGTCGATCGTCGAACAGGCAAAGCCTCCCACAATCGCCTTTGGGTCGCCGTTATGGATCGCCTGATAGGCAGCCCTGTGCGTCCGGAATATCTCCTCATTCGTCATCCCGAGATCGGGCTCCCACGCGGGCTGATAGAGCCAGTGAGGAAGCGTCGTCGGATATTGCCCGGAGGCGCGTTTGGCATAGTCGCGAACGGTTTTTTTATAAAGGTCCTCGCCTTCCGCATTGAAAACGTCCCTACCGCTAGGCTTTCCCTTCACCAGATAGTTTTCCCGCTGTTCTTTCGTCCACTCCCTCTGATAGATATTCTCCAGATTGTTCCAGTTATAGGTCACCCATTCCGTCGTGTTTGTCTGTTCGGCTTTCTGTTTGGCGTAATCCGCATCGCTCATGACACCGTGAGCGCACCAGCGGATCCCGAGATACGGGAACACCTCATGCGCTTTTTTATTGAAGCCGCCGCACATTCCGAAAAAGGTCTCCTCCATGGAAAAGAGTTTCCGCTCTTCCGGAGGCGGGACGACGGCATAGGTGAGGCACCCTTCCGGACGGCTACCCAGTTTTCCAATTTTAACGCCGTTGGAGAGTTGGCCGAGAACGCGGTAAAACCCCATTCTATCGCAGGGAACATCGGCAGTCCTGCCGGTCCAGGTCCCGTTCGTGTCGGCGGCGACCGGCACGCTCACTTTTTTGAGCGTCCGCCCATTCTGATCCACAATGTCCAGAGCGAGCGTAAGCGTCTCATCCGATTTGAGCCCGCTCGCCTTGAACGTCAGCTCGATGTTTTCCCCC
>CAZSUM010000116.1:0-8388 GCA_964610015.1 uncultured Lentisphaeraceae bacterium | reverse complement strand
GATTTGCGTAGTCGTGTCAGTGTGCCGATTTCATTTGGTGAACGTCTCTACAGCTCGTGGCAGTTTCGTACGCTTCTGGAGGCACGCGGGGCAGATTTTGTACAGCCCGATGTTTCGCATGCTGGTGGATTGACGGAGTTGCGCAAAATTGCGGCGATTGCCGAAACGCATCACATCCCCTTCTGTCCGCACAATCCTAGTGGACCGATAGCGAATGCGGCGACCTTGCAATTGGCGGCATCACAGCCGGGGTTCTATTTGTTGGAAACCATGGCCAGTGATGTACCGTACCGACGTGAGATTTGCAATGAGTCGGTGACCTTATGTGATGGATACATGTCAATTCCGACAGATCGACCGGGGATTGGCGTGGACATCGATGAGGCAGAGATTGCGAAGTATCCGTATCAGCCGATCTCGCTGCGTCACTACAAAGGTACGCTCACTCAGATTCGGCCACAGGACGCGACCTCCTACTTCTCTAAGTGAACCGGGTTGAGGAGCCGAAGCGTTTTTCTATGCTGGCAATCTTATGAAAAAAGAGGTACCAGCGCTGGATCTTTGATCGCGAGTTCGTCAGGTGTCAGTCCCATAAGTTCATGAGGAAAGACAATCCAGTCCTCTGTCTTGTGCAGATAAAAGTCGGGCTGGAGGGCGGTTTTGTTTTTGCTGGGTTTCCAGTAGACCGTTGCAACGCGAACATCAGCGTTACAAGGTGCGAGTCGTTTAAGGACAGCTTGGGCAGTGTTTCCGGTGTCAAATACATCATCAATCACCAGCACACGCGAGCCTGAAGTGACAGAACGAAAAACATCATCTGCATTTTCAAATACGACCTCTTCATGATGCATCTGAATGCCGGTGTAGGATTGGCATTTGAGCACTCGGTGCTTGAGACACAGGTTGTGATAGCAGAAAAACTCATGTACAGCCACGCCTACAGGGGCACCCCCGCGCCATAATGCAATCAAATCATCGGGGACCCATCCTGAGTCGAGGATCTGACGTGCAAGTCGAAAACTATCCAATAGATAGTCGTTGGCAGAGACATAGGTTTTGGTTGTCATAAGCGGTCCTTTCACTCGTGATAAGGTAACATTGCCCGCATTCTGTTTCAATACGCAGTCGATGAAAACGTATTTACACGTATCACACGGCATTGCTGTTGAGCACCTGATTTAGTATACTTGATTTCATGAATGAGATAGCATGGAATGCTGTAGAGACGGAGCTTGCTGCTACCCGCGGGATGCAGTTGCGCGAGCTCTTTGAAAAGGACCCGCGCCGAGCTGAGCGTTTTACCGTACGTGCTGGCGGTTGGACACTCGACTACTCAAAGAATCGAATCACCTCTGGACTGATGCGCCGATTGGTGGAATTGGCAGATGCCAGTGAGTTGCGGAAGTGGATCGATGCGATGTTCGCAGGACAAACGATCAATGAAACCGAGAACCGTGCGGTGCTACATACGGCCCTGCGGAATCGACCTGATCGCCCTGTGTTTGTCAATGGCAAGAATGTGATGCCTGACATCACAGCAGTTCTAGATGCCATGTCAGCGTTTGCTGATCGCGTTCGTAAAGGGCAGTGGGTGGGCCATACCGGTAAGCGAATCAAATATGTGGTAAACATCGGGATTGGAGGTTCTGATCTGGGGCCTGCCATGGCCTGTGAAGCGTTGAAGCCTTTTGCGAAAAAATCGCTGATCATGCACTTTGTTTCGAATGTCGATGCAACGCATCTGGCTGAAACGCTTAAGGTTGTAAAGCCAGAGCAGACGCTGTTTATTGTGGCTTCCAAAACCTTTACGACACAGGAAACCATGACCAACGCGATGAGTGCGCGGGCGTGGCTGATTGAAAATCTGGGGGATGTTGCTGCGGTCGCCAAACATTTTGTCGCTGTTTCAACCAATGCGGAGAAAGTCGCTGCCTTTGGAATCGATACCGCCAATATGTTCGGCTTTTGGGAGTGGGTTGGCGGGCGTTACTCGCTGCCGTCTGCGGTTGGATTATCGCTAATGATTTCGATTGGACCGCGTCATTTTAAAAAAATGATGAAGGGCTATTTTAAAATGGATCAGCATTTTGCTACAGCGCCTTTCAGTCGCAATATGCCCGTGATTATGGCGTTGCTGGGCATTCTATATGCGAATGGGTATGGGGCTGAGAGTTACGCTGTTCTTCCGTACGATCAGTATCTTGCGAGACTTGCGGCTTATTTACAACAGCTGGATATGGAGAGCAACGGAAAATCCGTAGATCGCCAAGGTAAGCGAGTGACTTATAGCACCGGACCGATTGTCTGGGGCGAACCCGGCACCAATGGTCAGCATGCTTTTTACCAGTTGATTCACCAAGGTACCCGGATGATACCCTGTGACTTCATTGGCTTTTGCACATCGCATAATCCCATGGGGGATCATCATGATAAGCTGATGGCAAACTTCTTTGCACAGACAGAAGCCCTGGCCTTTGGTAAAACAGCCGCAGCCTGCCGTGCGGAGGGTGTGAAAGAGTCTTTGGTGCCTCATAAAACCTTTGAAGGGAATCATCCTACCAATACGCTCCTTGCTGATGCGCTAACGCCTGAACGGTTTGGCGAATTGATTGCACTTTACGAGCATAAAGTCTTTACCCAAGGGATTATTTGGAACATTTTTTCCTTTGATCAGTGGGGCGTAGAATTGGGTAAAGCACTCGCTTCAAAAGTGTTGTTGGAGTTGACCGCCAGTGAGACGCCGATACTGAAGCATGATGCATCGACCAATGCGTTGATTGCTCGCTATCGGGCGGTTAGAGGGCGACCATAATGTCGGTAAAGTTTGAGCCAACCGAGTTGAAAGAGGTAATTCTGTGTGTACCTGATGTCTTTCGGGATGCACGGGGTTTCTTCTTGGAAAGTTATCACGCGGCGCGGTATGCAGCGGGTGGCATTCGTGCGGTGTTTGTTCAAGACAACCGCTCCCGCTCTTGCGCTGGGGTTTTGCGCGGGTTGCACTATCAACGCCAGAAGCCCCAGGCAAAATTAATCTCCTGCGTGTATGGGGAGATTTATGATGTGGCGGTGGATATTCGCAGAGGCTCACCTACATTTGGCAAATGGATGGCCGCACGACTCTCCGCAGAGAATCAGCATCAGCTTTTTATTCCTCCGGGGTTCGCGCATGGTTTTTGTGTGCTGTCCGAACAAGCCGAGATCTTCTACAAGTGTTCCGAGTTTTACGATCCGCGGGATGATCGGGGTATTCGTTGGAATGATCCGGTCTTGGGGATTGATTGGCCGGTGCAGGTGCCTGTACTTTCTGCCAAAGATGAACAGCAGCCCTTTTTGGAAGCAGCTGATCTGCCCGTGTATGCGGTGCCAGATGAAAAAAAATAGGAATACGAGAGGTTTTTATGATGCGTTTTGCCGCAGGGTTGTTGGTTGTTAGTTGCTGGGTCAACTGGGGGGTTGGACAAGAGGTAATCCCGCTTTGGCCAGAGGGAAAGATACCGCTGAAAAGCAGTGATGAGCCGGAAAAGATTTTAGAGTCCAAAGACGATATCGTGCGGGTGACAAATGTTAATGTGCCAACGCTGACCTTTTATCCTGCGCCAGATAAAGGTCGTTTATCTCCAGCCGTGTTGATTTGTCCTGGTGGGGGCTACAGTATTCTGGCTTGGAATCACGAGGGTACGGAGATTGCCCAGTGGTTCAACGCGCAGGGCCTGTCAGCCTTTATTCTGAAGTATCGTGTGCCGAAGAATCGGGATGCGGCTTTTTGCGATGCGCAACGTGCTATGGGCTTGATCCGGCAACGCGCGGCGACGTTTCGTGTGGCACCTGAGCATCTGGGGATTATGGGCTTTTCTGCTGGCGCGCACTTATCCGTACGTGTCAGTACAAATTATGAAAAACGCTATTACGCGCCAGTCGATGCTGCGGATGAGCACTCCTGCCGACCTGATTTTGCGTTGATTATCTATCCGGCCTATCTGACTCACGAAAAAGATACGATGGATCCTGCGTTACCTGTGACGTCGCACGTGCCTCCGACTTTTCTGATACAAGCGATGAATGACAAGCCGTATATTGATAGTAGCTTGGCATATGCGGTGGCACTGAAAAACGCAAATGTGCCGGTTGAGTTGCATGTTTATCCCACAGGTGGACATGGATATGGTATGCGGACGCGGGGGAATCCCACAGATGTGTGGCCTACACTCGCACAAACTTGGCTATTAAAGGTTACACAATGAGTGACAGATCACTACATGATGAAGCAACCGGTGAACGACGCAGAGAATGGGGTGATCAACCCATTGCTTTGATTCTGAAAGAGGAGGGACTAAAACCTCATGACCTCGTTCAAGCATCGGCGGTTCCCATGACACACAAAATGGTTTCTCGTGCCTGCAAGGGGCGTTGGCTGACAGTCAACACCCGCGTGATTGTGACAGATGCACTCAATGCAGCCTGTGGTAAAAGTTACCGACAGACTGAGCTTTTTTCTTATCGCTAGGCTTAGCCTCGTGCGCTGACAAAGTCGCGTAATGCGGCAACCGAAATGAAGTTGCGCAGATCGAAGTCGCCATCTTCAATCACAATACCAAAGGTCTCTTCTAGTCCTACGACAAGTTCGAGTAAACAAACCGAATCGACGCCGTATGCTTCAATCAAGGAAGCGTTGGTGTCGATTTCTTTTGGCGCGACTGTCAGAAACAGACGCTCGACAATCATCTCTTTTAATTGGTTCTCAATGGTTGCTGTATCCACGTGTCTTCCCCCTGTATCCGTGAGTGTGCGATAGCGCTTGGGTTATTTGCCGATCGCCATGAGTTTGGCTTCTACTCGCGATAGTCTCTCCGCTAGGTCGACATAATGTTTCTCAGCGGCTTTCTTCCCCATAACTTGCACCACGATTGAGAGCATTAAAAGCCCAATGATAACAATCACGTGCAGGAAGGAGATGCCACTGTGAGAAACCGGTGCAAGGGGAATATCGTCCAATGCACTGGGTTCATATTTTGGCATGGGTTTAACGGCAGGGGTTGAAGACGCGGAAGCGATGGGTTTCTTGAGTGAAATTTCTTTTTGTGGGGCAAGGTCGCGTTTAGCTTCAGTTTTGCGGACTTCCTTGGATTCAGGTTTTTCTGATACCGCCTCTTTAATCGGCACTTTCTTTTCAATTGGCTTATCAGCGTTTTTGTCGCTGGGGGTATCAGCTGGTTTATCTTTGGGCGTCAATTTGTCGTCAAGCTTACCTTCAGGAGTGGGTTCTTTAGCCGAAAGGGGGTGTTCTTTAGGTGCAGGTACAACAGGACTTTTATCGGTTTCAGATTTTGTGGGCGCATCAGTTTGGGCAGGAGGTGTTGTGGGTGTCGGGGGCGTTTTCACTTCGGATTCTGTTTTAGCTTTTTCTTCGCCTACGACAAAGGCGTTGCCGCACTTTGGGCACTTTTGGTTGATTGGTTTACCAAAATCGAAAATGGCCAGTTTGGCTTCACACTTCGGGCACTGTACAATACGTTTCATAAAATAATTCCTCCTTTAATCTTAAAACAGTGTAATAAAAGTGTACCCCATGGGGCAAGCCCGCTTCTGTGGTAACAGCAATTTCTAGGTGCCAGCAGGTGAACTCAAGGGGTTCTCTGGTGGATTAAAAAACACATTTAAAGTGTGCCACAACATGAGGTCTTTTTCAAAGACGAATTGTGCGGCAAAGAAAGTCCCCTCCAGCATGAGCGGGATCCAGAGCCGATCATCGGACCACATCTTTGCATAAGGGATGGCGTTAACCTTGCACCAGAAGGGATCAGCCTCATCGCTCTCCGTCATTACACCTGAGTAACCGGCTGCTGTAAACACCTGACAGTGTAGCGAATAGCCATCAGTAAAGACAAAGTCAAGTTGACCCGCGTGATGCAGGTTGTGTGGCGTCAGGCCGACCTCTTCACGGGTTTCACGTATAGCCGCTTGTTGTGGTGTTTCGCCAGTTTCAATTCTGCCGCCAGGGGCATTTACTTTGCCTTGTCCCAATCCTCGTTTTTTTACGATCAGAAGTACATTGTTGTCCTGGCGGATAAAGGTCAGCACGGCGGTGTCAATGGGGTGCCAAGTAGACCAGTCGATGGAAAAACGTGAACCGCCGGAGGTCATCAGGGTAAGGGGCGTATCCTGAGATATGGCGGCAGTGACTGGCTGCGGCTTGTTCTGGTTTGCGTCAATCAACATGGCGACTGATGAAGTTATCGCGGAGATAAGTGATCGCTCCATCAAGGGATGGCAGAATCTTGGTGCAGTAGCGGACCATCCATGGGGAGCAGTTACAGAAATCAAACGGCGAAAAAGCGACGACAAACTTGCCGAGATCATGTGCGGCGTAAAAGACCTCCATCGCAGTTCCGATTGAGGTCTTATTGTAATTTACCAGCAAGATGTCCGCATCGCGCACATCTTGCAAATCAAACTCCACAATTTCATTCGCGCTGTCAACCTCGCGATCCTTGAAGTTGCGTCGCATGGGATCCAAGAGCACAAAGCTATCGCTGAGTTGCTGTTTTGCGTAGTCACGCCATGTAACGGCCCGTTCTGGATGTTCATCCATGATTGGACCACTCAGGTAGATTTTTTTCTTACTTTGCATCGTGCGAACCCAATCACGGGACAGGGAAAGCCGCAGCTAATGTCGCGACCTCATCACGAATGTTTTCTTGGCGGGCGGTATCGTCTAGGTTGTGAAGAATATCCGCGATCCAAGTGCCAATTTGCTGCATCTCTTGTTCGTGCATGCCACGTGTGGTCACCGCTGCGGTTCCGATACGGATACCCGATGTAACGAACGGACTGTTTTGGTCAAAAGGAATCGTGTTTTTATTACAGATAATACCTGCATAATCCAAAGCCGCTGCAGCCGCTTTACCCGTGAGCCCATTACGCGCCACATTAACCAGCATCAGATGGTTGTCTGTTCCTCCGGAGACCAAATGAAATCCATGTTTATTCAAGGTCGCTGCAAGGGCCTGGCTATTGGCAACAATTTGCCGAGCATAGGCTTTAAACTCAGGTTGCAGGGCTTCATTAAAACAGACGGCTTTGGCCGCAATGATGTTCTCGAGCGGTCCACCCTGCAAACCAGGGAAGACGGTCTTGTCGATTGCTTTTGCAAAAGCTTCTTTGCAGAGAATCATTCCTCCACGTGGACCTCGGAGGGTTTTATGGGTAGTGGTGGTTACAAATTCAGCATACGGAACTGGGTTGGGGTGTACGCCACCAGCGACGAGTCCCGCAATGTGTGCCATATCAACGAGGAGCATGGCACCACAGGCATCGGCAATAGCTCGGAAACGAGGGAAGTCGAGAATCCGTGAGTAGGCGCTGGCACCCGCGACAATCATTTTGGGCTTTTTCTCAAGTGCGAGTGCTTCAATGGCATCGTAATCGAGTTGTTCTGTTTCAGGCGAGACACAGTAGGGAACAATGGTGAAGAGTTGCCCCGAGAAGTTGACCGGACTGCCGTGGGAGAGGTGCCCTCCCTGATCGAGACTCATCGAGAGGATGGTATCGCCGGGTTTAAGAACTGAGAAATAAACACCCATGTTGGCAGAGCTACCACAGTGTGGCTGGACATTGGCGTGGTCTGCACCAAACAGTTGCTTTGCACGGTTAATCGCGAGCGTCTCGACGGTATCGACGGGAATGCATCCGCTGTACCAGCGCTTGCCGGGATAGCCTTCGGCGTACTTGTTGGTCAACACAGAGCCGGAAGCTTCGCGTACGGCACGGGTTACGGTGTTTTCCGAAGCGATCAAGTTGAGGGTATGATTTTCCTGGTTGATCTGACCTAACACGGCGGCATGAACTTCTGGGTCATGTTGCGCCAGATGGGCAACTTCTGCGAGACGGTCGCCACGCTCAAGTTTGGCGATACGACGAATATGACGTTCTGCGGGTTGAGTCACATTTTCTAGAAAAGCTTCCGTAATTGCGATCGCTTGTTCAGGAGGGGTAAACCCTGCAAGTACGAGAACATTCGCATTGTTGTGCAGGCGACTGATCTTAGCCACTTCGGGTGAGTTACAGAGTGCCGCACGTACACCCGAAAACCGATTAGCTGTGATGGCCATGCCAATGCCTGTAGTACAGATTAAAATGGCAAAGTCTGCTTTTCCCTCTACGATCTGTTCGGCCGCCTGAATGGCAAAATCCGGATAATCAGTTGATTCACTCGTTTGAGTGCCTAGGTCTGTAAGCGTGTGCCCCTTGGTGTTAAGAAGAGGAAGAAGGGCTGTTTTAACGGACAGCCCGCCGTGGTCACAACCGATAACTAATTTCATAAAAAAGCTCCAAAATGATGTTAGAAGGGCAACTGTATCGAGTTATCGGGTTGCATCCATTAAGCCACGG
>CAZSUM010000115.1:0-8422 GCA_964610015.1 uncultured Lentisphaeraceae bacterium | reverse complement strand
GCACGCTGGCATTCTGAGGAGGGACTTTGGGTACATGGGTTCTGGTGTTTCGATTGGTACGACGATGTTATTCGTGTGGCTTCGATTGATCCAGAGAAACATGAAATCGCGCTAAAGGTCAGCCATGTTTATGGGGTACGCCAGGGGAATCCCTCTCCGCGTCGTTGGCGTGCGGTAAACGTTTTTGAAGAGCTGGACGAGCCCAGTGAATATTATATTGATCGCGCAACGAAGATGCTCTACTTCTGGCCACCCGAGAAGATTGATCAAGCCCGTGTGACGCTAACGGTGCGGGAGGCATCGCTGGTGATGCTTAAGAACGTACAGCATATGGTTTTGCGCGGTATACGTTTTGAAGAATCGCAGGGCGATGGCGTGCATCTCGAAGCGTGTCAGCAGGTGGCACTGGAAGGGTGTGAAGTTCGCAACATTCGAAAAAAAGCAGTTGTCATCAGTGGTGGTGTGAGCAATCGAATTTTTGCCTGTGATATTCACGATGCGGGAACTGGCGGGATTCTGCTGGGAGGTGGCGACCGACAAACACTGACACCTGCTGGGCATCGAGTTGAGAACACGCATATCTGGAACTTTTCTATGCATCAGCTCACCTACGCTAGCGCTATTCATTTCGAAGGCGTGGGTAACGTGGCACGGCACAACCTGATCCATGACGCTCCGCATCAGGCAGTCAGTGTGTACGGGAACGATCACTTATTCGAATACAACATTGTGAGTAATGTTTGTGTCGCGTCTGACGATTCGGCGGCATTTTATAAAGGGCGTAACCCTTCTTGTCGCGGCAACATGATTCGCTATAACTTGTGGCGTGATATTGGCAGTCCACGTGGGCATGGGAATGCCGCGATTTACTTCGACGATGGAGACGGTGGCGACACGGTGTATGGCAATGTGTTCTATCACTGTGGTGATCCTGGTAAAGGTTCTTTTGGTACAGTCTTCTCGCATGGGGGATATGGCCTTTTGGCAGAAAACAACATTTTCATTGAGTGTAAGCGAGCGTTGGGCTCTGCTCCATGGAATGATAAGCGTTGGAAGGCCTTTCTGCTGTCACCGTTAGGGCAGACGCGGCTTCTTGAAGAAGTCAATATTACGAAGCCTCCTTATACTGAGCGTTATCCTGAACTGATCGGATTTATGGACCCACAGCCTGGCGCGCCACGCGATAATATTGCGGAACGTAATTTGTTTGTGCGGTGTAACGAGATTAAAAGTGGGCGTTGGGTCACCAACACCGCCAATGTCGTTGTGAGTGATGACCCCGGCTTTATGAATGAGGCGGCTGGGGATTTTCGTCTCAAAGAGGATGCGGCCGTTTTTCGACTGATTCCTGGCTTCCAGTCCATTCCAATTGAGAAGTCCGGTCTCTATCCGGTATCAGTTGGCATTCGCCGTTGAGGTCGTTTGCGACTTTCATCAAGGCACAAGGCACTCGGGTGAAGAAAACGTTTATTGAAAAGGGACGAAAAATGGCAATGGATGTGTTGATTCTCAATACAGCGGTTTTGGATTTGCGCAGTCCGGATTTCACTTTTGTTGATGGCCTCGTCGGAGCCGGTGGACTAGCAAAGTGTCCGACAGGTGATATGCCTGACTATACACAGGCACAACTGGCAGCGTATGTGAGCAATGGGTGTGCGACAGCGGGGGGGCCGGGGAATACGGCACCGCTTCTCGCCCGTGCAGGGTTGCAAACAGCCGTGGGCGTCTCGTTGGGGAAGGGTGAGTACAGCGGATTTGATATTCAAGGACGGACCTTTTATAACACCTTGGCTACGAATGAAGTTGATCTCTCCGCGGTTTGCATCCATCCCACATTACCAACGGGGACGACCTTTATTCATGAGGTCACCGGTGGTGAGCGCGGGGGGATCGCTTACTTTCCGAATGCCAATAATGATTTTGATTTTGAAGCGGCCAAACAGCAGGTCAGACGTCTGAACCCGAGCGTGGTGTACTACATGTATTCGGGACTATCTGATCGGGGTGACCAAAACGAAGGCAAGGATCTCGCTGCTTTTGTCGCGTGGTGTCGAGCGCAGGGTTCCGTTGTGATTGTGGATAGTCATACGCTGGCAGGTGACCCTCGCGCATTGATTGAACGTGGCGAACCGGTTTCGGCTTATACGTTGTTGGCCCCACTGTTGAGTGAGCTGGATATCTTTTTTACCTCTTCGGATGAGGCGCGAATGATTCGCAACACGCTTGATCCGGCACAAGGGATGCTTTCCACGGAGACGCATGCTTGTTGCCGCGAGTTTTTGGCCTTTGTCACGAAGCGCTTTGCAAATCAGGGGCGTACACAACTTTTTGGAGTGACTGTCAAAAATGGCGCGTATGTTCAACTCATCACGCCAGAGGGGCAGGCCTCAAAACCAATTTTCTATGCGTCACGTTTTATGGTCGACGGCGTGGTAGATTTGGTTGGTGCGGGCGATTCATTCCGTGCCGGCGTGATCGCCGCGATTGCCAAACAGATGGATGCCTTTCGGGCGGGTACGCTGGATATCGGTGAGGTTGTTCAGATTGGAAATCTCATGGCGACTCTTTATGTAACCGCGCCGCTGAATGATCGATACGGGCACATTCAACGTTATGATGCGCTCGTATCCGTGGTGCGTGAAGGCCGCACATTTTCGAATACGAGGGATCTTTTAACAGCTTTGGGAGTATAAGAAGCATGTGCGCGTGTGATCATGTGATGGTTGGGTTTGGTTTTGGACCTATTCAGGCCGGACTTTTTGCAAAGGAAGCTCGTGAGGGCGAATGCTTCACGGATATCGCTGTGGCAGAAGTCGATGCTTCGTTGGTTGCCGCGGTACGTTCCAATAACGATTCTTATGCGATCAACGTGGCGTATGAAGATCGTGTCGAACCCGTCAAGATTGAGGGTGTCACGTTGCTTAATCCCGGCGATCGGGATGATTGTCAGAGGCTTTGCAAAACCCTCGAAAGGGCGACAGACATTGTCACTGCTTTGCCATCAGTTGAGTTCTTTACAAGAGGGGGGACGTCTTCGGTGGCACACCTCATCGCTGAGGGTCTGCGTGGCAAAGAAGCCCTTCAGACGGTTGTTTACACGGCTGAAAACAACAACCACGCCGCAGAGCTTCTGGGGGATGTTTTAACAGCGCACTCCACCGATGATCCAAGCGTCATGCGCAGGTTTCAATGTTTGAACACGGTTATTGGAAAAATGAGCCAAGTGATTGTTGATCCGCAGGAAATCGAACGTCGCGGATTGATGCCGATTGCACCAGGGGTTTCCAAAGCGGTTTTGGTAGAGACGTTCAATCACATTCTGGTGTCACAAATTGAACTGCCGGGTTTTGAGAGAGGGTTTACCGCCTTTGAAGAAAAAAAGGATCTATACCCTTTTGAGGAAGCCAAACTGTATGGCCACAATGCCGCGCACACGATGCTGGGTTTTTTGGGGGCTGCTGTCGGAGAATCTGTGCTATCAAAGCTCTCCCAATATCCTGAAATCATGCAGGAGGTCCGTCATGCTTTCTTGGATGAATCAGGCGCAGCACTCGTTGCACGTTACGGTCGTTTGGGCGATGACTTGTTTACGGCGAGCGGGTTTCAGTCATATGTGAATGATCTTTTACGCCGCATGACCAACTCGTATCTTTCAGACACCATTGATCGTGCGGTGCGCGATCCTGCACGCAAGCTGGGTTGGTCGGATCGTCTGTTTGGCGCTATACGGTTTTGTATGGCCAATGGTGTGGCGTCTCCCAGCTTGGCCGTAGGAGCCATGGCAGGGTTGCAGATGATGTCTGGTGAAGGGTCGTTTAAACGGCCGATGACTGGCGAGGAAATTGATCGCTGCCTTGCAACACTTTGGGATAGCTCATCGTGTGACGAGGCGGTTCGTGGTCGCATACGTAACGAGTTAGAACAGGCACAGGTGCGATTGCTTCGTCTGGTGAGTTCTGCAAACACCTATCATTGACAATGTTCAAACAATCTCACGTCTATTCGGACTGTTCGGGTGGCTCGATGCGTAAGCGATAAAAGGCACTGGGGGTTTGTTGTTGTGGGAGCGTGATGCTGATCTCGTCGCCTGTGCCTAGCATCTCATCATAGTCGGGGAGGGGCGTCCACTTTGGGGGGAGCAAGGTTGGCGTAACTTCGAGGGTGTAGCGACACCCACCTGCGCTATTCCAAGAAAAGCTCAACGTGTGGGGCGTGAGCGAACTGGGGGTTATCATGAGTTTAATTTGGTCTGTCGGGTCTGTGGCCAATGTACCAATCAATTCTTCCAGATAGGTGGGGATGATGTCCTCATCAAAATCACCTGAAGCATCTAAAATTAAGAGCGAGGTTTCAAGGGGTGAACTGATATTTCCGCTGGGATCCTGTGCGACAACTTGAAAGGCGTGTTGGGCATCAAGATAATTGAGGCAAGAGAGGGTGCTAGAGGCCGTGGAGGTGAGTTGGGTCACGCTTGTGCCCACAGGGTTTAGGCATGTGGCGATGAGGCGATAATGGATGCCTGTGACACCGGGTTGATCAATGGCACTGGGCCAGTCGAGGGTGATGAGGTCATCCGTAATAGCATAGAGGCCGATACGGCTCAGGGGTGAGATGGACAATGAACCAGGAAGAAAGACAGGGGGGATATTGTCCACAGTAAAGGGATTGGACGCATAACTTTTGCTGTAAAAGCCATTGTCTGCTGTGACACGAAAAAGAATTTGGGTGCTGAACCCGATCTCTGGGATTGCAAGGTCTGAAGCCCATGTGGCGTGTAACTGATTGGTGCCAAAGTATTCAGACAGGTCGGTGGGAACATTGGGGAGCGTGCCGTCTGAAACCTCAGCAGGGATCGAGCCTTGGGACGTGGTGATGTCAGCTAAGGGAGTGGGTTGCCAAGTTCGGCCACGGTCTGGTGACCAGTGAACCGCAAGGGTGATCGGTTCGCCATCGGGTTCTTGAAGTGTTGTTGCAAGGGTAACTCGACCATCGCCTGTATTAGACTGGTATGCAAGGAGGTTGGTTACGATTGGATAGTCGCGGATCCGAAAGCGCCAAGTTAGAGGATGGCAGGGGTTCTCTGGATCATTTGTTTCAAAATAGACGATAAGCGAGTCATCACGTAGCCCCATCATGCTTTGCGGGAAGTTTTGCCAGAAAATGCGGGTAAAGTCACCGGGCGGAATCATGAGTGTACTGGTCGGTGGAATACTGGGTGCAAAGCCATGCTGTGACAAGAGCGAGGTTAGGTTGATATCATCCAAATACCACCCTTCATTGTCGGTGTTATTGTCGCCACCGTAGTGAAAGCGGAAGAGGACGGTTTCGCCGTAGAAGCCATTTCGTTCTGGGTAGAGGCTTCCCAGATCAAAGGTAACGGTTTGCCAGCCGGAGGCCCCCTTGTCTGCAAAGCAGGGGGTGCCGTCTGGCCAAGGCGAGGCTTCCCATCCGTAGATGGTATGCGTGTAGGGTCCGCGGAGTTGCTCGAAGGTCTGGCCTGAATCTGTAGAAAACTCGATGATGCCGCCATCAAAAGCACGCGTCGTATTGAGATGAACCTCAGAGTGCATCCAGTGCTTGAAAGTCAGCTTGGCTTCAGCACCGATAAGGGCCGGAGGAAAGGTGATGGAGGCGCGTACCGGAGTATTTGAGGTGCTGTCAGAGACAAGCTGGCTATGAAGCGCATAGGGAACTGAGATACAGCGGTTGGTTGAGATTTCCCATTGTTGACCTGTGGAACGCCAATCCCAGGCAGGTAAGCGCGGAAGCGGGATCTGTTCTTGACGGGCAAGACGTAGGGTTACCTGCAAGTCGGCATTGCCACTGTTGTAGAGCGTTGTTGAGGCTGTCAGCACGTTCCCGGTAGGGAGGGTGTATAGGTCGAGATCATACAGGCGTGAGGTGTCGATGATGGGGTAATAGAAAAAGACAAAATGGATCGGGGTTTCATTGCATCGACCGTTGGGATCACAAGCGATGATCTGGTAGTCGATGTTATTATTTGCAGATGCGTGCTCGCCAATCGTAACGGTATAGAGGGTGTTGGAGATGAGCTGTAAGGGGGTTATTTGCCAAGCGTTGTTATTCAGTCGCCAGCGCACAGAGGCTTGTGCAACCTCGTAGGTGTCTGTTATTTGAGCGAACAGGGTGATGGGGCCAGGTTGGAGGTATCGTTCATCCAACGGCACATGGACAATCTGTGGTGGCGCGGGAATTTGTGTGGCATCCAGAGGGTTGGTTCGGTCTCCAAACTCTTCCCAAAGTAGAAATCCGTCCTGATCGAAATCGGAATAGGGATCTTGTCCAATCGTGCCGTAATAGTGCATCTCCCACCAGTCGGCAAGGCCATTATCATCTACATCGAGGTCAGCCGGCAGGTAGATAGCGGTTAGGCGATGGGCGGCTTGGGCTTCGATCAGACCTGGGGCGGGTGCACTCTGAGCGGGGGCAGCAGGAAAGCGTATACCGTCGCAGTGCCACTCCGCAAAGGCATAGAGTATTCCGTTGTTGGTGAGCGAGGTCGGGGCTTGCGGAATGAGTTGGGTGTGTCCTTGTGGCACCCAGAAGCTTTGTTGGGGGAAGGACGGCAGGTCGCTTTCGATTGTGAGAAGAAACTCATGTTGCCAGAGCCAAGTTAATAGAGAATGGCGGTGAATAGGGAACGTAACCGTGCGGTTGGTTCCTGTCTGTGGGGTACTACCCGTGCCGAAAAAGCCGATGCAGCTTTCTCGGATGGTGTCTGTGAGCATCACGTGTTCAGGGGCTGTGGCAACGGCAACGAGGCCCGACGCAAAGTAGGCGTCACCATAGTCTGGCGAGGGCTGGCCAATATTATCTGGCGAGCCACGGACTTCCAGAGTAAGCCGGTCTGTAACATAAAAAACGCTGGGGTCTGTTTCAGGCCAACGGGTTTCAACACCCGCGTGATTGCGCACGTGTAGCGAATAGCTGATGCAAGTGGGCGCAGGGTGGGCCGGAATAGCGCTTTCAAAACGGGTTCCCACGACTTGAGTCATCGCCTGCGTATGGCAGACGCCGGGAAGACGGTCCGAGTACCAGATAAGTTGGATGCTCTGGGGGTCGTAGATGCCAATGGGTGCGAGGGTGCAGGAGACTTGATAGGCGGTTTGAGTTACATACGTGTTGAGTAGAGCGGTGTGTTCGATTGCTGTGGGCACGGGATTGAGTGCGGCAAGAAAGGGGGTCGCTGGATCGCCTAACAGGTTAAGCTCATAATAAACCCAACGCCAGTAGTTGGCCGAGGTTTGATTGAGTAGATACAGGTTTGTCAGCCGAGAAGACTCATTGATTTCGCCGAAGCACGTGGCGCTACCTCTGAAGGCTGCGTCCCAAAAGGCACGTTGATAACGGTGTGAATAGCCGCCGACTATGTTTCCGTAGACCCAACCCTCACGGGCATTCATAATCGCTGCAAAGGCTGCGTTGCTGACCGTGACAAGTTGTTCTGCAAAGCAATCAGGGATATCAAAGGCCCCTGCTAGACAACTTTGCGAATAGGCAAAATAGGGAAGTGAGTTGGTAAAAGCCTGTAGGGCTTGGCGGTCTGCGGTACTGTTAAGGTCAATTTTCATGCACTGTTTGGTGGAAGCATGACCGATATGGTTCAAACTGCTAAGGTTCTGATTCAGAAACGCGAGTGCATCTTGTTTATTCCACAATCCCGTAGCCGAGTCGTAGAGGAGATATGAGTCATCGAGGAGTTCATCATAGGGCGGTGATGAAAAACCCAGAGAGATCAGATTATCGGAACTACTGCCTGTGCGGAGTTGGTCCATAAACCCATCTGTATAGATCAACTGTCCGAGGTCCATTTTTTCCGAGACAAAGGCGCTGGGGGCAAGTTCGTGCGGTTCTGCGGTTTCGTAGCGCAAGGTTTTGCGGATCATGTGGGCAAGTTCAATGGCATTGGCAACAGGGAAGCGGCCCACCATAACTTCAGCAACGAGGTCGATATCTCCGCCATTGACGCCATCTGTCAACTCACCGAATTGGCCGTTATTATTTCCGTCATACGGGCCATCCAGACAGCCGTAATAGAGTGCATCAGAGGGGATATCGCTGGTTCGCATGTCAAAAAACTCGCGCACCGCAATATGGAGTTTTGCTGTGGGAATCAGATCAAAAGTTCCGCCGATCAAAAGAAAGCGGAGTTTCCATTGTGTATAGGCATCCTGAACAAAGGCTCGAATATTTGCAGTGAGGTTTGTGCCCGGGTAATTTGCGCTAATCCACTCTGTTGAGACACAGAGAGGAACAAGCCCCGCTTGGGCGCGGGCTTCGCAGAGAGTCTGAAAGTTCCAAGGCGCGGGCGTGTTGTGGATGAGGTTAGAGGTCGAAACAATGACATAATTATAACTCTCGCCTAAGGGGTGTGGGAAGGCGTCATACAGGGGGGAGGTCA
>CAZSUM010000114.1:3621-8464 GCA_964610015.1 uncultured Lentisphaeraceae bacterium | reverse complement strand
ACTCGATGGTGGCGGGCGGTTTGGAGCTGATGTCGAAGACCACGCGGTTGATGCCACGCACTTCGTTGATGATGCGGTTTGAGATGCGGGCTAAGGTGTCGTAGGGGACACGGGTCCAGTCCGCTGTCATGGCATCGATGCTGTCCACGACTCTCAGGGCACAGACATTCTCGTAGGTGCGCTGATCTCCCATGACGCCGACCGAGTTGACAGGCAGGAGCACGGCAAAGGATTGCCAAATCGACTTATAGTTTGGAAGCTTGCGCATCTCTTCTTGCACGCGCAGGTCGGCCTGCTGGAGCAGGGAGACGCGTTCGGCTGTGACCTCGCCCAGGATGCGTACGCCCATGCCGGGGCCGGGGAAGGGTTGACGGTCGAGCAATTCGTTGTCCATGCCGAGGACGCGTCCTACGGCACGAACCTCATCCTTGAAGAGTTCGCGCAACGGTTCGACAAGTTCAAACTTGAGATCAGGAGGAAGCCCACCGACGTTGTGGTGACTTTTGATGGTTTGGCTGGGGCCTTTGAGGGGACTGACGCTCTCGATGACATCGGGATAGATGGTCCCCTGGCCGAGAAATTTGCAGTTCTTGAACTTGCGGGCCTGTTCGACAAAGACCTCGATAAATTCGTGGCCGATGATCTTGCGCTTTTGCTCTGGTTCTTCGACGCTTTTGAGCGCGGCATAGAAACGTTCTTTCGCGTCGATCACATGTAGGTCCATGCCCGCCTTCGCGCGAAACATGGTCTCGACCTGCTTGTCCTCGCCATAGCGGAGCAATCCGTTATCCACGAAGATACAGTGCAGACGGTTACCGATGGCCTTATGCAGGAGAATCGCCACGACAGAAGAGTCGACCCCGCCACTCAGGCCGAGCACCACATGCTCATCTCCAACCTGTTTCTTTAGTTTTTCAACGGTTTCGTCAACCCACGAGGCCAGTTGCCAATCGCCAGAACAGCGACAAACGGTAAAGAGGAAATTACGCAGAATTGCGGTGCCATTTTGCGTATGGACCACTTCTGGATGGAATTGTAACGCATAAATTTGGCGGACTTGGTCTGCCATGGCTGCATGGGGGCAAGAGAGCGAATGTGCTGAGATCGAGAACCCCTGCGGCAGGGTTGCAACCTGATCGCCATGGCTCATCCAGACATTGAATTCAGCGGGAAGATTCGCAAAGAGCTGACAGTCGTTACGGGTGCTAATTTGGGTATGCCCATATTCACGATGCGTGCCGGGGGTAACGGTACCCCCGAGCGTTTTCGCTGTGAGCTGCATGCCATAGCAAATGCCGAGAATGGGAATGCCCAGTTCAAATAGGGCCGGATCGCAAAGCGGGGCTTCTGCGGCAAACACACTGTTCGGTCCGCCAGAGAGGATAATGCCTGCCGGTTTACGCTCGCGCAACGTTGCGGCCGAGGTGTCAAAACGGAGAATTTCCGAGTAGACCTGTTGTTCGCGCACACGCCGCGCAATCAGTTGCGTATATTGTGATCCAAAGTCGAGAATAGCAATCCAAGTATGCTGTTGCATAATAACCCTTTTTTTGCGGTGATAGTCTAATGACTTAAGGGGAGATTGGGAAGCGCAATGATAGTCTTGACGGACTGAGTTTAAACCAATAATTTAATCAAATGTTTAAGTTGCAGGGAGTATGCGATGACAGAGATTAAAAATGAGTGTGCATCGGAGTGTCAGCGAAGTACGCAGGAGCGCATTCTCTTTGCGGCAACCAAGGTTTTTGCTGAACATGGGTTTAGGGATGCGACAACGCGTCTGATTTGTGCTGAGGCTGAGGTGAACAGTGCGCTGGTTAACTACTATTTTCGTTCAAAGGCTGAACTTTACAAGGCTGTGGTTGCGTCCCTTTTCAAAAATACGGGTAAGAGGCTCCTGACATTGGCTGACAGCGTACATGACGAAGCCTCCTGGCAGCAGGCGATTCGTCGATGGATTAATCGGTCTCTAGCAATTTGTGCGGCACGCAAGCCACCGGAGCTTTGGGCTGCTCGTTTAATGGGCATGGAAGAGTGTGTTCCCTCTGAGTTGGCACAGGATATTGAAGCGAAGTTTGCGAAACCGGTTCGCTTGAGTTTTAAGCGATTGTTGAGTATGGGAATGGTGCGCGATGATCCGGTCGAAGTGAGTCTATGGGCGAGTACAATCAATGCACAGTGTGTGGTCTATGCGTTGACCAAGGACGGCTGGGTACAACGCTTCGCACCTCCGCAGATCTCACGCGAAGAGTGGCTGTTGCGTTTAGAGCAACATATTTGCGAGTCAATCTTTGCGCATCTCTCGTTTCAACGCGTGGTGCCAGCTCGGCCGTTATCAGGAGAATGAGCGGATGGTGCGCGGTTACTGAAACCCATTTTCTTCGTTTGGTTTATCGTTTGGGCCTAACGTTGTGATGCGCGTCAGATTGAAGTTGCGCCAGTGAGCCAACGTTCGGTAGGTGGTCAACCCAAGGGGAGTCGTTTTGTCGATATCACTTCCAGGGCGAAGGCTAAAGCGTGTTGAAGATTCAAATTCTACACGTGCGGTGTAGAGCTTGTCATCCAGAAAGACTTGAAACACGCCGGGGGTTACGCGGACGCGAAGGCTATACCAGCGATTATTTTCCAGGAAGAAGTGTTCGGAAAAAGGGTTTTCAGCCGCGTCCATGAAGTCGATCGACGAGATGCCGCATAAGCCACCTCCCCAACCGCCGATAATGACGGTACAGAAATTACTGTAAACTGGGACGGTCAAGGCCACAAAGAAGTCTTCGCCTTTGACGCGCATGGCCTGTAGTGAGAGTTCATAGTTCATTGTGGGAAAACGATTGGTGTAGACCATCGCGGTCATGGGATTTCCAGGTTCGCAAGCAACGGTGCCATCTGAAAGAACCGAGACCTTGCCATGTTCCAAAATATCAACGACGCGCCAGCCCGAAAGATCCTGACCGTTAAAGAGCGGCGTGGTTTGCGCCAGTGCAACAGACAGCGTCGATGTCAGAATAGCAAAACACAAAAAAGCATGAATTTTCATACCACGACTATAGCGAATATGGCCCCGTGGTTTAAAGGTTATTTTGAGGGGGCTAGTTGTCATCACGTCAGATTCAGGGTATGATTAACAACAACTTATAAAACAACGACAGGATTTCTAAAATGTCAGAAACCCGTATTGTAAAATTTTTGCATCATGCGAGAACGGTTTGTCGAAAGCAAGGGATTGTGTGGTGTATCTGGTTTGCGCTGATGACCGTTTTTTGCGGGAATGTCTTTGCGCTTGAAGTATGGACGCTGTCTGATCTGCAGAAGGTGGGCTCTGGCGTTGCTGGCTGGGATTTGGATGCCCACTATACGCTCATGACAAATATTGACGCTTCAGCATCAGCGTCGTGGAACGGGGCAGAGGGATTTATCCCTATTGCGCAATCTTATGAAGCCCCGTTTACTGGCTATTTTGACGGACAAGGGCATGTTATCTTTGGATTGACGATTAAGCGTCCGGATGAAACCTATGTTGGGCTCTTCGGATGTATGGGTAGCGTTGGGGTTGTTAGTAATCTCTGCTTGAGTGGCGTCGCTGTTTCCGGCAATTGGGCGACTGGTGGCGTTGTGGGTCACAGCTATGGTCAGATTGTGCAGTGCACTGTTTCGGGAATGGTGACAGGGAACTATGAAACCGGTGGCCTTGTGGGATATCTGGATAATGGCGGCTGGGTGAAGCAGTGTGCGGTTTCGGGGAGTATTTCTGGGGAAAGTACGGTTGGCGGTCTGATTGGTTATAATAACGAAGGAACCGTCAGTGAAAGTTATTCGGCGGCGGCTGTTATAGGCGTTGAGTACCTTGGTGGGCTTGTTGGGTCTGGCTATCAGGGGAGTGTCTCTGCCAATGTTTATTGGGATACGCAGACGAGTGGCAGAGCCTCTTCTTTTGATGGGGGCACGGGGTTAACCTCTGCACAGATGAAGCAGTCCGTTAATTTTTCAGGCTGGGATTTCTCTGGAAAATGGGGGCTGGTGGCGGATCAGAGTTATCCGTATCTTCGGGCGCAGACCATTGGGGGCAGTGGCTTTTTGTTGGCAATTAGCCAGTCTGGACCAGGGAGTGTCTCCGTTACGCCGCAACAGGTGAGCTATTCCATTGGTGCGGTGGTTACCCTCACAGCAACTCCGGTCGTGGGAGTCAGTGAATTTGTTCAGTGGGTCGGTACTGTGGCGCAGGCGACGAGTCTGGTCACGACGGTTACGATTGATGGCCATAAGAGCGTTTCGGCGCTCTTTCGTTCAGCACGGGGCATTGCCAGCATCAGTGACCTACAAAAGATTGGGACAGATCCAAACTATACGCTAAATGGGCGTTATTGGCTGACGACCTCGTTGTTTGCTACGGAAACGGCGACATGGCCAGGGGGCTTTACACCGATTGGCACATTGGATGCGCCGTTTACCGGGATTTTCAATGGCTGTTCCAATTTGATTGCACGGTTAACGATTGATCGTCCGACAACCAGTGATGTTGGCCTATTCGGGTTTGTCGGTCTTGGGGCACTGATTCATGATCTCGGGTTGGTCTATGCGGAGGTCGAGGGGAAAGAATTTGTCGGGGCATTGGTTGGCTATAATGAGGGTGGCGTTGTTTCGCGCTGTTTTTCGCATGCAACGGTGAGCTCTCAGTACAATCAGTCGGGTGTGCTGATGGGGCAGAATGAAGGGGGGACGGTGTCGCACTGTTATGCGTTGGGAGCTGTTTCCGGGCAAGCGAATGTGGGGGGCTTGATTGGGCTCAATGCTAATGGGGGAAGTGTGACACAAACCTATGCTTCATGTGCTGTTTCTGGAACCTCCA
>CAZSUM010000114.1:3208-3606 GCA_964610015.1 uncultured Lentisphaeraceae bacterium | reverse complement strand
GCGGTGTGGGGGGGTTAATTGGCGGGGAGTCCTTAGGAGAGGCTGTTGCGTCATACTGGGATGTTACGGTAAGTGGTCAGACCGTTTCGGCTGGGGGAACTGGAAAAACATCAGCTGAGATGCAGTTGGAAGCCACGTATGAGGGCTGGAATTTTGTGAACGAGTGGTCGATTCAGGAAGCCATGGGTTTGCCAGAGGTGTTGGGGATTCCCCGGGTTTCAACATTGACCTATGATGCGGAAGGAGGTGTGGTTGAACCCGAATCCGCTGAGGTTGGATTTGGTGGATACTACACCGCTTTGCCGGAGCCTGTGCGAACGGGATATTTGTGGCAGGGATGGTGGGATGGTCTCGGCGGAAGTGGCACGCAGATCACCAATGGCGCTGATATTGTGGTG
>CAZSUM010000114.1:0-3198 GCA_964610015.1 uncultured Lentisphaeraceae bacterium | reverse complement strand
TCAGATGCATTTGTGGTAACAGGCGATGGAAGTGAAGCTCAGCCTGTTGGGGTCACCCATGCGGTTCAGTTCTCTACCGATCACTGTGGCGATAATGGAACATCAGTGTGTCTTGGGGGAATCGGTCAAATTGCGGATGGCGAGATGGCTGGCATCACGTGGTCTGTCAACGGTCCCGGATTACTTTCATTCTGCTGGCGCGTTGAGAGCGAAGCCAGCTGGGATATCCTGCGGTTTTATGTTGTTGGGGCAGGAAGTACCAATGAAATCTCAGGGATAATAGACGATTGGGATATTGTCACGCGCACCTTGGGCGGCACAGCGGAGACGTTGCATACATTTCGTTGGGAATATGAAAAAGACCCTGACGGTGATTATGTCGGTGCGGATAGTGGCTGGGTTGATGCGCTGAGCTGGACGCCGTTCTATGCACTGGATGTGGTGTCTGGCAGTGGTGGTGGGGCCTACAGCAATGGAACGGTTGTCACCCTTCAGGCTGACAATCCATCAGCACGGCATCTTTTTGACCGTTGGGTGGGTGATACCAATGGGGTTGCGGATGTGCTGATGCCAACCACGACAATCACAATGACCGCCTCTCCTGCAACGGTGACTGCGTCGTATCGCGATATTCTTTATCCGTTCACGGTTGTGAATGGGAGCGGGTCAGGCGAGTATGCTTATGGCGCTCAGGTCATGATGGATGCTGAGGTGCCTGTTGGTAAGCGGTTTTATCAGTGGACCGGTGATGTTGCAACGGTTTCTGATTGTTATGCCGCGACGACGACGGCGACGGCTTTGGATCAAGCGTTGCGTGTGGTGGCGACGTATCAAGTTCCCTTGACCGTGGTGAATGGCTTCGTCAGTGGGTGGTATTTGGAGGGCACGAGTGTTCCGCTGACGGCTGATCCAGCGCCACTCTATCAGACTTTCGATCACTGGCAGGGTGATGAGACCGGACGTGTGACTGACGTTTCAGCAGCGTCGACACTATTGATGATGCCGACTTATGCGACAACCCTGACGGCGACGTATCGGGATTCGATTGCACGATTACTGGGCTGTTATGGCCGCACGTTTGTGCGCGATGGTGTTTTGGCTGGCATTGCCAGCGACACCACAACTGAGGCACCCTCTGGAACGTCGGTTGTTAAACTAGGAGGTCCTGGCATTGTGCCGAACAATGGATTTGTGGCGTTTGAAAGTCATGTTTTTGGTAGCGGAACCGTAAGTTTTTGGTGGAAGACCTCAAGTGAACTCAATGCGGATTTCCTCTGTTTTTACGTAGACGGGGTTCAGATCGCGGCTGTTTCTGGAACCAAAACAGTTTGGACACAAGTGACGCATCTCATCAGTACTGCTGGCGTTTGGCATACGCTTCGCTGGGCGTATATCAAGAATGCAAGTACGGCCAGTAGCAGTGATGCGGCTTGGGTAGATGATCTGGTTTGGGTGGGGGATGCGCAACTCCCCTTGTTGTCACCTGAAATTGACAGGGTTACGTTGACCAATGGGGTTTTCACTCTGGATTTTCTGGGAGAACGGGGAATGACGTATCAGGTACAGACCAACCCCTCGCTTCTATCTGGAACGTGGGGGAGTACGCTCCTAACTCCGCAATACATCAGTGAGACCAATGGCACGCATTGCTTTAAAGTCAGTGGTAGTTTGATTCCTATGCAAGAGAGCGGATTTTTTAGGATCAGCACGGGAACGGAGGAGTGATGGCAGGTGGTGAAGCAACGTCGCTTCAGTTCCTAACGGAGGACGCGGCACGTGTGGCAGCCGCTATGGCGGTGGCGGCCAAGCTGACTCGTGCTGGGTTTCAGACGTTGTTTGCGGGTGGATGTGTGCGCGACGCACTTTTGCAGCGTCCGCTCAAAGATATTGACCTTGCTACAGCGGCTACGCCGGATCAGGTTGAGGCGTGTTTTGCAGGAGCAACAATTGCTGTGGGGAAGGCGTTTGGTGTGGTGCTGGTCAAGTATCGCGGCTTCCAGTTTGATGTCGCAACCTTTCGTTCAGATGGACACTATGGTGATGGGCGACATCCTGAATCGGTGTGTTATGTGACAGCTGAAGGCGATGCACAGCGTCGGGATTTTACGGTAAACGGTTTATTCTTTGATCCACGCGATGGCACGGTTACCGATTATGTGGGCGGTTTGTCCGATCTAAAGAATGGAATGATTCGGGCCATCGGTGATCCCCTCGCACGTTTTCGTGACGATCACTTGCGAATGTTACGTGCGGTTCGATTTGCCTCGGTCTTGGGGTTTACAATTGATGCTCATACGGTCGAAGCGCTGGAAGCCTGTGCGAATCAGATTGGCTTAGTGAGCGCTGAGCGGATTGCGACTGAGATTGAGCGGATGCTGTGTGAATCACCACAGCCTCGTGTGGGGTTGGAACTTTTGCGTAAGACCGGTTTGTTGCACCATGTGTTACCAGAAGTGGAGAGACTTGTCGGAGTTGCGCAACCGCCTCAATATCATCCTGAAGGGGATGTTTGGACGCATACCTGTCTGATGCTGGACTCGCTGCCGATGCCGCGGCATCCCTCACTCGCTTGGGCGGTATTGCTGCATGATATTGGCAAACCCGTCACGTTCAGGGAAGAGCCCAATCCGAAAGATGGCTCATTACGTATTCAATTCCCGTGTCATGCGCCAGTGGGGGCTAAGTTGGCCGAGGCGTTGCTGACGCGTCTGCGTTTGCCGGGAGCACGGATTGCTGCTGTTGGTTGGCTGGTGGTGAATCACATGCGGTTTGTGGATGTACTCAAGATGCGTCAGGCCAAGTTACGAAGATTGATGGGGGAGCCTTTCTTTCCGTTGCTGCTTGAGCTGATTCGAGTCGACACCTTGCACAGCAATGGTGATTTTACAGCATGGCGGTTTCTGAGGGAGTCATTCGATGCTTTTGCCTCTGAACCGGTGCTTCCTGAACCGCTCATTCGTGGACGTGACTTACTTGCATGGGGATTGCCGTCTGGGCCTCGAATCGGTCGGTTACTCGATGAACTATACGATGCGCAACTGGAGTCGCGAATTCAGACCGTTGACGATGCGCGGGCGTATGTGATGAAACGTTTAGGGCGTTAGCTGGGGGGAAGAGCATATATAGCGACCACAAAGTGGGCGCTATGACGAGGGTAAAAGGGAGAGGAGAGAGGGAAGGAAGTGCATTGGTCACGTC
>CAZSUM010000113.1:1627-8490 GCA_964610015.1 uncultured Lentisphaeraceae bacterium | reverse complement strand
TGGAAAAAGTCGGGATCCACGAACGAACCGGCAATACCCATCGACGAGGTTCCCACCGAGAGATACGATTTGCCGCGCATCAGAGCGACCGCAAGGCCGGCCTTGGCAAAGCGTAAGATCTTTTCCTTCACGTCCGCCGGGATGCTGGTATCACTGCGATCTTGAACTTCGCGGCCATAGATGCCATAGGCTGGCATCCCTTTTTGTGCATAGCCAGCGAGCATAGCTGCCAGGTAGACAGCGCCTGGGCGCTCGGTGCCATTGAAGCCCCAAACTGCTTTTGGTAAATAGGGATTGGCATCCATGGTTTCGGTGCCATAACACCAGCATGGCGTTACGGTTAGAGAGACACCGACGTTCTCACGTTCAAACTTCGCAGCGCAAGCGGCTGCTTCGGTGCATCCGCCGATATTTGTGTCGGCAATCACACATTGAACCGGCGACCCATCTGGGTATTTTAAATTTTCAGAAATCAACTTGGCCGCACTTTCAGCCATCTTCATGGTTTGCACATCAAGAGACTCACGGACGCCACGCCGCCGACCATCAATGGTCGGGCGAATGCCAACTTTTGGAAACTCGTTTGATGACCAAAGGGTTCTATTCATAAAATTTCTCCTTCTTAAATGGTATAATTAAACCATAAACAGACCAAACAATATCACGTCCCGCACGGTTTGGAAAGTCTGTGATCTTGCGGCGCAGACCTTCACCCCGTCATTTTTCCATTGCGACAACGCGGGGCGAAAAGAAATTTTGAAACTGAGATTGACTCCCCCCCCCTTTTTTCTACTATAAATAACGAATGTATAGAATTTAGCACCCTCAGATAAGTTGTGGCATGTGAGCTACCGTTCGAACAGTGTGGTGTTATACTACGCACTGCCGGGCCTTATCATTCAAGTGTTTTGAATAAAAGGCGATGACAGGTGCTTGTCAGAGCGCTTGTGGTATAGGGGAGGGGCCTCGCCAGTGAATCACGGGCACGATGCCCGTTTTACGGTGGTTGACAGAAGAATAAGGAAGGTTTTACGTGTTTTTATTTCTTAATGTCCGGCGGCGATGCTGGTTGGTTCCGGTGTGCGCGTTTATTTGGGCATGGGCGGCATCGGGCACTGAGGCTAGGGCAGAGACGTACCAGTTGAGTGCGGTCTGGGGCGGTTACGGAAAGGCGGCGGGACAATTCAATAAGCCGACCGGTGTTGCCGTGGCCCCGGACGGCTCTGTTTACGTGGTCGATCAGGCCAATCAGCGGATTCAGAAGTTTGCGGCCAACGGCGAGTTTTTGCTCACCTGGGGTTCGCACGGTGTAGGTAACGGATTGTTCACACTGCCCCACGGCATCGCTGTGGGAAAGGATGGTTCGGTTTACGTGAGTGACTGGGCCCGTAGCGTGATCCAGAAATTCACGGCCGACGGAACCTTCATCACCCTCTGGGGCGGCTTGGGTAGCGACACCGGCAATTTGCGTCAGCCCGAGGGAATGGAGGTCGGTCCAGACGGACGGCTTTACGTTGCTGACGCGGGTAACAAGCTGGTTCAGGTTTTCGAATCGGATGGCCGAAACGTGCGCTCGTTCGGTATGTCGGGATTGCAGCCGCATGATATCGCGGTCTGTCTCGACGGTGTTCTGCGCGTCATCAGTTTTCATAATGGGTACGTTCACGCCTTGACACCCGAAGGCAAGGTGCTGTCCTGCTATCCGCGGGAAGGTTCGACCCCGGCACGTTTTTCCAAAGTAATGGGCCTTGCTTGCGGTCCGGATGGCATCCTTATCGTGGCGGACACCTACAACCATCGTGTCCAGGTGCTGGAGCCCGGCATTGAGCGGGTGGCGGCAAGAGCGCTCATCGGTGCCAAGGGGAGTGAAAAGGGGGCTTTCTCTTTTCCTTACGCTGTGGCTGTCGGCAAGGACGGTGGCATCTACGTGGCGGATAAAGAGAACCATCGCATTCAGTTCTTTGTGCCAGTCCATCAGTGAAATCACCGGCGGCAAGCCGATCTTAAAAGGAACGCTCCATGACTGTATTTAAACCGTTTCATTTTCTCGTATTGACTGCGTGCCTGTGCCGGGTGGTGGCGGGATTTGCCGCGGCCGACGCGCCAGCGGTCTTCTGGGCCTCAGATCCCGTCCGGCCCGACGACACCGTGCTGGCTATCGGCAATTTTTTCGGTGAAGCCCCTGTCATTGAGGCAGCGCGTCTCGACGACAAGGACGCTGCTGGGGCAATTAGCTGGACGCATTTGCCGTGCCTCCAGCCAGCCAGCACGTCGGTCAAATTCACCCTTCCCGCCGATTGGCGGCCCGGCTGTTATGTGTTCCGTATCGCCAACGGCGCAGTGCTTTCGAAGCAGTGCTTTCTCAATGCGCCGGATTGCCGCTGGGCTCAGGGCGACGAGGGCGATAAGGCCACGCCGGGTGGCTGGATCCGCGTGCTCGGTAAATGTCTGAGTCTCGGTAGCATGCCCGGTGTCGCGGAAAACGCCACACGGGTGAGGCTTGTCCGCGACGGTAAAAAAACTGCACTGCCCCTTGAAGAGGTCACGGCCTGGTCGGTGAAGGGACGCGTGCCGGAGACCCTGCCCCACGGCACCTACGCGCTGGAACTGCACAACGGGTTTGGTGGCGACCAGACGTGGCGCAGTTCCGGCGAGATCACTATCGCTCCGCCCCCAGTTTGGCCGCAAGAGGTGTTCAACGTCAAAGAACTCGGGCTGGAACAGGCGCTCGCCCAGGCTGCTACCAACGGAGGGGGTATCGTCTATTTTCCGCGCGGCACTTACACCGTACGTGATCAGGTTGCCGTCGAGGTGCCTGACAAGACGGTTCTGCGCGGCGAGGATGAGAAGACGTGCTGCCTCTCCTGGCGCGACATGGACGAGCCGCCCGATGCACTGATCGTGGGTAAGACCTATGCTGTCGAGAATCTCTCCGTCTTTTGTCAGAATTTTTTCAAAAACGTGATTGAGGTGAAGCCCGGGTCCGAGCGCTTCCGGTTGAACAACGTACGCATCCGTGCGGACACGTTCTACACCCTTGGCCACGGTAACAAGGGCGACGAGTTCCGCGATCGCATCCTGAAGTCAACGCACGGCGGCGACGCCGTGAACATTCGCGGTGCACGAAACTTTGCCATCACCGGCAGCGACATCTACATCGACCATTACGGCCTTCGCATTAGCGCTTCGTCGTACGGTACTGTTGCGGGGAACGTCATCCAATACGGCGTGAACGGGTTCGGCATCTCAGGCATGCAGAAAGGCATCGTTGAGAACAACCGCATCGAGGGGTGCGATCCCGGCGCGACGGGAAACTACGTAAACAACGGCGACGGCCAGCTTAGGGGCGTCTATGTGGCGGGTAACACGTTCTGCCGAGCTTACGGGTGGGATCGCGAGGTGTTTACCTTCGATTTGAGCGACGGTGCCTATTTCGGACATCCCGCGAGCGTGGAGGGTACCCGTGTCGTCCTCGCACATGACCCCAAGGGGAACCACTCCGCGATTAAGAGCAGCCGCTGGATCGGTTCCGTGATCTGTGTTTACGAAGGGCGGGGCACTGGTCAGTACCGTTTCGTCACAGCCCGCGAGGGTCGCGAATGGACGGTCGATCGGCCGTGGGATGTGCCACCGGACGAGAATTCTGTCATCGGCATTATCCCGTTTATGGGGAGCATCTTCTTTATCGGTAACACCCTCATGGATGCGGGCATCGTGCAGACCTATAAGACTTCCATCGACAACGTGTTTGCTGAGAACCGGTTCATCCGCTCCAGCGGGTTGGTGATTCTGTGTGGGCGCTCCGATAAGGGGGCGAACCCTCGGCAGGTGTCGTGGTACAATCAGGGACTGGACAACGAATTCCCCGAGGGCATGGATTGGGGCGGCCACAGTTCGGGGGTTTCTTTCTCGGCCGACAACGGCGGAGCACTCAGTTACTGGGGCCCTGTCAGCATGGGCGGGGTCGCTCGCCGAAATGTCTTTCACAACATGGGGATGTTACGTGTCAGCGGGTGCTGGGATGTTCTGGTCGAGCACTGCGCGGTGCACAATTCTGCGACCGGCGTGCGGGTGGATGCCACGCGCGGCAACGGTTCGCCGCAGGATCGGGAGAAGGGTGCCCCGCGGCGCGTGTTGTTTAGAAAGAACACCTTTGAGAATGTGGACCGGCTTTACGACGGCAATATCAAGCCAGAAACGTATCTCGTTGATCCCGTAAAGGACTTGGGGAAATGAGTAACCCAATGAAAGGTAACCGACGTCTGGATGGTGTGGCATCTCTGGCCTGCGTGCTTGTGATTCTCCTTGTGTCTGCGAAGCGCCTCTGCGCCGAGGAGTACCGGTTTGTTGCCCAGTGGGGGAAAAACGGCACGGGCAACGGACAGTTCACGCACCCCGTTTCCATCGCCGTCGGCCAAAGCAATGTTGTCTATGTCGCGGATCAGGAGAACCACCGGATCCAGAAATTCAACGGCCAAGGGGAGTTTATGGCCACGTGGGGCAAGCGGGCCATCGGCCGGAGCGTCGGTTATGGCGGCACTGGAAACAGCGAGGGGCAGTTTCGCGTCCCGACGGGCGTGGCGTGCGACGATGCAGAAAAAATCTACGTCTCCGAATGGGGCAAGAGCCGTGTCCAAGTCTTTGGTTCCGACGGCGGGTTTTTGTACACGTGGGGTGGTCAGGGCAAGGATGAGGGGCTGTTCGCTTTTCCAACTGGAATCGCCGCTGGCCGCGGAAGGTTTGTCTATGTGGCCGACCATGACAACGGGCGCGTGCAGAAGTTCAGCGAGGAAGGCGCGTTCGTCGCGCAGTTCCGCCAGACCGGCTGCCGTCCGTACGGCGTGGCCATCGCTCCCGATGGCCACGTTTTCGTGATTGATACGCGCGGACGTTACTGGGTTTTCACTGCCGAGGGTGAACTGGTGGGCTGGCGAGGACGTGGTACACGGGTCGAGGACAGCGCCGTCTGCCGCACCGGCTGGTTTGGTCCGGAGGAGACCTTCTCCTATCAGAAACAGGAGGGGTTCTGGGTCGAGACGGGCGCGTTCGATGGTGACGGCGAATTTTACGAACCCCGTGGCATTGCCGTGGATCTGCAGGGCAATGTGTTTGTGGCCGACACGCGGAATCACCGCATCCAGAAGTTTGCTCCCAACGGTACCTTCCTTTGCAAATGGGGGGCTCGCGGTAAAAAGCCCGGGCAGTTCGATTTCCCATACGGAGTCGCCGTGGATGGTGATGACAACGTGTATGTGGCCGATAAATACAACAACAGGATTCAGAAGTTTGCGCCCTCTTCGAACTGACAGGTTAGGCGGACGGTGCAGAGAACCGTCTCGGCCATGGCGTAAATATGCGCTGAAGGGTGTCGTTGACGGGAACATTTGAAAGGATGAGATGATCAATCGAATTTTTACGGCAGTGGCTATTGTAGCGGGAGTGCTTTCCGCTCAGGCTTCGGTTGAGGGTCGTTATGTCCGCATGGATGCGTTGACGCATGCTATTGAGAACTCCGAGCTGGAGATTTTTTCCGAGGGAAAAAATATTCTGCGGGGTCATCCGGAATGGTTGAGCTCCGGTAAGGGGTGGGGCTGGTACGGAATGGATGAAAAGCTGAGCATGCGGCGTAACCTAGTGGATGGCAACACCAACACTGTGCAGCGCGGGACAACCCGCTCACCCGATCCCAGAATCAGCTTTGCCAGTATCGAAGCCGATCTGGGTGCTATGGTTCCGATCGACAAGGTGGTCTTCTATGTGTCGCGCTACGACAATCCGATGATCAAGAAGTGGTTCAATGATCCCGAAGGGTGGCGTGTGGTCAGTGTGCTGGATGCCGACCGCAAGGTTCTCTTTTCAAAGTTGGTGACGCTCTATACACCCGAGTACATGGCAACCAAAGGGGTGATGACCGTTGAGCCGGTCAAGGGGAGCGGACCGTTCATTGGACGGCAGGTTGAGCCGTTGAGTCGGAGCTGGTTCAGTCTGGGTGAGTTTTTCATGGAGTTCCTGCAGGTGAAACCGCTTCTCTCGCCCGACGATCCGGAGCGTCCTGCGCGCCTAGACGAGTTTGCCCGCCGTAACTCACCGGAGAGTACGGCCGCTTTCGCGCAACGTTTCTTCGGGGATCTTGACCTTTCCAAGCCGGCTCTGGCCGGGGTGGCGGCTAGGGTGAAGGAGAAAAAATACCCGGAGGCACTGGATGCCTATAAGCGGCTCTTTTTGAAAAAACTGGAGTACTTGGATTCTGTTATTCCAAGTGGTTCGCTCTATCAGTTTCCCGCCGACCCCTGTTCCGGGGCTATGATGGCGGCCGAGGATATGCTGAACTTCCGTCGGGTCGACCGTAAGGCACAGACGGTCTGTGTGGTCAAACCGGCTGAAGTGCTGGACTTCAGTGCAACGCTTACCCCGTGGGACGAGATGCATCCGCGTTCGCTTCTGCTGGCCTATGCCGCCACCGGCGATCGGAAATATCTTAACCGCTGGGCCGAGCTACTGGATGAGCGTTCCATCTTCTTTCAGCGCTGGGCTGATGGTGGTGACAGGCGTGATTACTGGCCTCTGCGGCTGGTGGGTGATTTTGTCACGACGATGCGCGACCTCCATGAGGCACAGAAGCTGAGACCAGAGATGGCGGGTGATCTGCCGGCGCTTTCGCTGGCTCGCTTTCTGGATCTCTATGTTGAAGAGGCACCGCCTGTTTACTGGCGGCTCGCCCGCCGGACCGTTTTCAACCACCAGTTCAATATCTGGGGTAGCGCGTATGTTGCCTCCGGAATGCTCAACGATTTCCATGCGGGGCAGCGGATGGAGCGCGAGATGGTCGATCACTTTGAGCGGCTCTGGACGCTGGCCATGAC
>CAZSUM010000113.1:0-1617 GCA_964610015.1 uncultured Lentisphaeraceae bacterium | reverse complement strand
AATGATCGAAGTTGCGGATGTGGGTCATGTGCCCTGTCCTCTAGGGACACCCGCTTACCGCTACTTCCAGATGAAGCGTGATCAGCCGGAGTGGTTTACGCCCGATCTGGAAAGCTGGTTCCGGCATAACTACTTGATGGCTGCGCGTTATACCATCCGTTTTATCTCCCCGGACGGAGTGGAGCATCGCTCGGGCGGTGAGTATGAGAACTACTGTTTTGACCGGGTGTACCAGCTTCTGCTACGTGAGCCGGGAGAAAAATATCCGGAGCCCTTTCTTTCCTCTTATTCCGATTCAATAGGTTGCGACCAGCTGGCTGGGACCATCATGCGTGAGCCCGCCTGCCGAGCGGTTGTTGATACCGTTTACGGTCGGGGTAGGGAGTATGGTAGCCTGTCGAAGGGACGTCAGCACTGTTACGACATTGCCACCGCCCGCCTGCCGGGTGGCTATCAGGGAGAGCCGGAATTTCTCTCCGACTACATGCCTTATGCCGGTATCCATTACCTGCGGCGCGACTGGTCCGCCGATGCCTCGTTCATTGAGATGGTCTGCCAGCCACCGGGGGGCAGTGCCAACGACCGTTATATGGACTCTCTGGGAGAGAACTGGTCTGGTAGCGAATTCTGGGACACCCAGTTTCACTACCGGGACTTCGGTGAGCCGTTACTGCTTGCACGCCCCTTGCAGGTGGATGGAATGAATCAGTGCCAGTCCTACGAAACCCGTGGCTGGAAACCCGGTTCCAAGACCGAACGTCTGGTCGAGTCCCCAGAACTGCCTCTGCAGAACCGCTTTCATTGTTCAAAGCGCTATGACTATCAGGAGTGCTATTATGCCGGTGCCTACCAGAACTGGGATCTTGAAATGTCGGAGGGGGAGAACCCTCGCAAGCAGCTGAAGATGACCGGTACAGCCGTCACGAATGTTTATACCACGCGCCAGATAGTGATGCTTCGGGAGTCGCGTCTGTTTGTGGTGGTCGACCGTATTCGCTTCAGTGATGAGCTGCCGCACCAGGTGAGTGAACGGCTCCTGATGCTGCCGGTGGGCAAAGCGGCCCGGGTGGAGAGCGATGCCGGCAAAGGGCAGATCCGTCTGGTTCGTCCGCAGGGGGCCGAACTGACCGTTCATCAGTTCGGTGTTGTTGGGTTGGCCTATCAAGCGTTAACACCGATTAAAGAGCGCAGCTATCTGCAGGGGCAGTGGCAAGCTCAGGGTGAGAGCGTGCTGGTATCGCTGCTGGAGCCGCGTCGCTCGGCCGCAGGAAAAGCGACGCTGGTTGAGGTCAGGGGCGTCACTACGGGCGATGAAACCGGCTTTGATGCAGTCACCCGTGATGGCGAAAAAATCACTTTCCGAGTGCCGCTGCGCTGTGGTGGCAACTCGACTCAACCGCAGGCCGAACAAGCTATGCTGGCAGTGCAATCCAGAGAGAAGAGCTGGAGCGGATTGGCGATCGGGCTTGATACTGTGAACTTAGGAAAGCAGAGCAGAAAACTCTCCCAAGCGGACTGCGAATTTGAAATTGCGTCCAGTATGAAAGAACCCAAATTGACCCCTATCTGGCGTCCGATCAACCCACCGCAGTTTCTTCCAGAGCAAAATGTATTTAC
>CAZSUM010000112.1:7375-8499 GCA_964610015.1 uncultured Lentisphaeraceae bacterium | reverse complement strand
AGCAAAACTTCTCGGGGGCAACGCCGCGACGCTTTTAGGACTTCCACTTAAAACCCCTACGTGGAAAAACGTAGCCACTCATTGACAGTAACGCGAAAGTCACGTTCAGCCCGGCTGTGACTGCCGTAACTTGTAAATGCGTTCCATGCGTGCGCCAATATCTTGAAAACCGATATCCGCGCCATAGACATCTTTATAATAGATAAACGCTTTCTCGATATCACCATTCTCTTCAGAGAGCACGCCCAACTGATAAACAATCCTCTTTTTCAGGTCATCCATGATCGTCAATTGATCATTTGCCGTTTCCAACTGCATCAGAGCCATATCACGCTGACCTTTTTTGGCAAAGCAGAGCGCCAAATAGTAGATTGCTTCCACACGTTCTTTGGGACTCTTTTGTGCCAATTGAAGCTGACCAATCGCATCGTCGAAATACTCATATTTGAAGTACTGCAAGCCCAGCTCAAATCTCAGCTTCAGATCATTTGGATAACGCTGCGTACGGGAAATCAGATCGTCAAAGATAAACTGGTTCATCTCATTCTCAATCTTAGTCGCCCCCTCCAGATCTCCCCCACCTTTAAGTGTCTCAATCTTCCACTCATAGGCCGAAATCCGAGTCGACGTAAGCGAGCGATCCAATTCAGGATCAGAAGGATTGACCTTACGGGCCGCCTCTAGCGTTTCGACAGCCTCTTCAAAACGCTTGTTCTGCGTATATAAACGAGCCAATGCGCGGAAGAAATTCAGGTTGTTAGGCTCTCTTTCAATTCGTGCGCGAGCCTCTTCAATCAAGGCATCCGCATCTGACCCTGACACAACCGCCTTGGCTTGCATATCCAATTTCTTGGCTTGGTCTTTATTCGCAATCAGATTGCGGTAACCATCTTTCTGACCCGCATTTTCTTCCCAACCACCACTAGCCATGGTCATCCGAGCTTCGGCATCTTTGAGCAATTTAAAAACGGTTTGATCATTTGGAATGAAAGCATTCAGTTTCACGTAGGCATCACGAGCCTTGTCAAAATCTCCTACAGCCATATAAAAGTCAGCGACACGTCGCAATAACGCCATATCATCTGGATTATTTTCATACGCGGCTTCCACCGTGAATAACGCTG
>CAZSUM010000112.1:2122-7365 GCA_964610015.1 uncultured Lentisphaeraceae bacterium | reverse complement strand
TCAATCATGTTCGCCTTGGCCACATAGCCGTAGACGTCGCTCCCGACCTGCTTCTGGATGCCCGGCAGCCTCGGCTGTCTCTACGGCTACCTCCACATTCAGAGAGTGAAGTGGATTCATGCATAACAATTTTTCACACTCCAGCAGCGCAGACTCTTTCTTCCCCGCCTTCATCAGGCCGGAAATTTTCATTCGCAAAAGACTGGCCCCGATCTCTTGCAGTTTTGTGGAAAGCAACCCTTTTTTTGTTTTACGAAACTTGGCGATTTGAGAGGCACGTAAAAATTTTCTCGCTCTTGAAAACCCAGGGGCGAGCGTCACGCACTGCATCAGCAAATCAATCGCGATATCGAGATTCCCTCGTTCAAACGCGACGACACCCTTGTTAAAAAAGTTTTGCGCCTGTTGTGCAACCTGCTCCGCTTTTTCACCGGCCATATTTACTTCCTGATTTCGAGGATAAAAGTACAAGTATATGCCATTGAATGCCAATGCGTCAAGAAACCCTCTTATTTCAAAAAAAAACCGTTACGAGCGCAGAGCCGAAGCCCAACGTTCCACCGCTAACCGGATTATCGGCAACAACCGCAAAGCCACTTGTTCATTTCCAGCCGCATTGGGATGATCTGTTTCATCCCAATAGGGAGGCAATCGATTGGGCTTGATATCAACCTGCATGTTCGGCACATAGAACGCACCTTGCGTCTCACAGACATCACGCTCCATTTGGGCAATGGCCTGCGCCAACGCAAAACGATCTGGCGTAAATTCAATGCACGGCTCATTCCAGAATTGCCGATCACCAAAACAACTCGCAACAACCACCTGCATGCCTTTTTCACGTGCCTGCGTCACCATATATTCTAGATCCGCACGTAAGGCTGACACCGGTCGCACCTGTTGCCAGAAATCATTGGCTCCCAATGCAACAACCAAAATATCAGGATCATGCGCCAAGACATCACGTTCAAACCGGGCACGCCCTCCCTCCAACGTGTCCCCTCCAATCCCCGCATCAATCACCTGCACATACGGCATGAAGGTGCCTAGCCAATCACTGTATCGGCCACCGACACCTCCGCACGAGGTAAGACTGTCTCCCAGACAGACCATCACAGGGCGACGATCACGAGTCTCACGGTAGACCAGACACGCTGCAAGGGCAATCCCCAAACCCAGAACCCCGACCCAAAGTATCCGCTTCATAAAACTCCTCCCCGACAAAATAGTTGCCAAAAATTGATGCGATATTCATAGCACAACCACCTGCTACTTGAAAGTGCAAACCCTGTTGGTGCAAACAGCAACATGAAGGTATAAAGGAGAACGGTGCAGAGTATGACCTGTCTTGCCCTGCTCGAAAAGAAGTGGGTTCACTGCTTTCCACTTGCCCCCTTTGAAAGCGGTCGGTATGATAAACATTTTAAAACCGATCCCTGTTGCGCACACCAGTACAAAGACCTAGGAGAATTATGGAGACTTTAGCATTAAGACTTTACGGTGAAAATGATTTACGGCTTGAGCGTTTTGATCTTCCCGAGATCACCGATGATGAAATTCTAGCCGACATCGTCACAAACAGCATCTGCATGTCAGACTATAAAGCCACCATTCAAGGCGCCCAACACAAGCGCGTACCAGATGATGTGGATCGTAATCCAATTATTCTCGGGCATGAGTTTTGCGGCAAATTTTTAAAAATAGGGCGTCATTGGCAACATAAGTTTCGTGTGGGACAAAAGTATGGCGTTCAACCCCAGTTGAATATCCCTGGGCATGAACATCGTGCGCCAGGTTACTCATTTCCCTACATTGGGGGAAACGCAACCCGCATTGTTATCCCCAAAGAGGTCTTGGAACTAAACTGTCTGCTCACTTATGATGGCGATGCCTACTACAAATCGTCCATTGCCGAACCGGTCTCCTGCATTGTGGGTGCTTACCGCTGCAGTTATCACTTCAAGGCTGGCGAATATGTCCACCAGATGGGCATAAAACCCGGGGGTAGCATGGTTATTCTCGCAGGAGCAGGCCCCATGGGACTCAGCGCAATTGACCTTGCGCTGCACGGTCCGGAACACCGCCCAGGTCGTTTGGTCATTACCGATATCGACCAGCCCAGACTTGACCGCGCCGCTGAGATTTTTCCAATCGAACACGCCAAATCTTGTGGCGTGGAGTTACACTATCTGAACACCGCTGGTCAGGACGACCCCATCGCCTTCATTAAATCCGTTAACCAAAACGAGGGATACAATGATGTCATGGTCTTTGCACCCGTTCCCGCATTGATTGCACAGGCCTCAGCCTTGCTGGGTTATCTGGGATGCCTGAACTTCTTTGCCGGTCCAGCGCATCAGGATTTTATGGCGACGATTAATTTCTATGATGTGCATTATATGGGGCATCATGTTGTCGGTTCCTCAGGTGGAAATACTCAGGATCTTCAAGACTCCATGAATTATGCCGCTCAGGGACTGATCACCCCGTCGGTCATGATCACGCATGTCGGAGGACTCGACTCGGTTGCCGAAACAACCAGCCACCTACCCAAAATCCCCGGTGGCAAAAAGCTTGTTTACACACATCTGTCGATGCCGATGACGGCGATTGACGATTTTTCGCTGCTGGGCAAAAAAAATCCGTTTTATGCGAATCTGGCAGAGATTTGTGGTCGTAACAACAACCTGTGGTGCTCAGAGGCTGAGAGGTATGTCCTCGCACATGCACCTAGGCTTGAACAGGATGCCGTACAATAGAGTGCGATGCAGGATGCACTCCTGTTGTCCCAATAAAAAGAACCGGGAACCCATGGAATCAAAGTGATTGCCTTTATTCAAGGTATCCTAGATGAAAAAACACCCTCGCGTGCGGTCCTCAATGTACAGGGCGTAGGCTATGAGGTGTTTATTTCGCTTAGCACCTACGACCGCCTTCCGGCAACAGGATGCGACTGCCGTCTGCTCACGTACCACCAAATACGTGAAGATCTTCAAACCCTTTTCGGTTTCTTTCAAGCTGAAGAAAAGGTGATGTTTGAACGCTTGATTAGCGTCAGCGGCGTGGGCCCAAAACTCGCGTTGAGTGTCTTGAGCGGACTGACTGTTCACGAATTGAGTTTGGCCATTGCAGAAGGCAATGCCAAACGTATTAGCGCCATTCACGGCGTTGGTAAAAAAACTTCCGAACGATTAATTGTCGAATTGCGCGATAAAATAGATCCTCTCGCGACACTCGCGACAGCTTCACCTGAGAGTGGAACCCCTGCCCGAAATGCTATGTTACGAGATGCCATTCTGGCACTTGGATCGCTGGGCTTTCCGCAAGATCAAGCGCGAAAAATGGTACAAGCTGCCCTGGATGCCGACACGGGCATCCAGGACACAGAAGCGCTTTTGCGCCAAGCGCTTAACAGCAAATAGTCGATCAGAGCGCCTCAGCCACCAAATCCCCCACTTGTGTGGTGGTGTAGCCCATCTGGTTCGCCATCTGACTTTTCATCTTGGGGGTGGTCTTGGCAATAGCAGCCTCAATCGCACGTCCGGCCTCTTCTTCTCCCAATGCAGTCAGCATCATGGCACCCGCAGCGATCGCAGCAATCGGGTTGATCGCATTTTTGCCAGTCCACATCGGTGCCGTTCCGCCAATCGGCTCAAACATGCTAACCCCCTGCGGATTGATATTGCCACCTGCAGCCACACCGAGACCGCCTTGTGTCATCGCCGCTAGGTCTGTGATGATATCGCCAAACATGTTTTCCGTGACCACCACATCAAACATTTCCGGTGATGCCACCATATAGAGACACGTTGCATCTACATGATAATACTCACGCCGAACATCGGGATACTCTTCGCCAATTTCTGCAAAAACACGATTCCAAAGTTCGTACATATAGGTCAGCACATTCGACTTACCCACCATCGCCAAGGTATTGTGCTCTCCGAGTCCACGTGCTTTCTTGCCATACTTGCGGGCATAGTCAAACGCATAACGCAAACAGCGCGCAACTTGATCATAGGTATACATCATCTGCTGGACAGCAACTTCATCTTGGGTCCCCTTGCGCGAAATTCCACCAATGCCCGTATAGAGTCCGCCCGAGTTTTCACGGATTACGCAGTAATCAATCTCAGCCGGACCTTTACCCGTAATTGGGCAAGCAACAGAGGGATAGAGCTTCACAGGGCGCAGGTTGATATATTGATCCAACTCAAACCGCAATTTGAGCAAAACACCTTTTTCCAAAATTCCAGGCTTTACATCCGGATGTCCAATGGCGCCAAGATAAATGGCATGGCTACCCCGCAATTCATCAACCATAGCATCTGTCAATGTCTCACCCGTGGCAAGATAGCGAGTCCCTCCCAAATCATAAGAGACTTTTTCTAATTTAAAACCAAACTTCTGAGCGGCGGCATCCAACACCTTACACCCCTCACCAATCACCTCAGGTCCTGTCCCATCACCGGGCAAAACCGCAATCTGATACACCTTCGACATAGCTTCTCCTTGTTATATGGGTTCATACTTTACTTAAGCGGACTCAACCACGCAACCCGTTTTAGTCAAAATCCCTTTCCAGCAACTGCTTATCCCTTGATTCTGAATCGCGCGTGACGGATACGTCACAAGGACCAACACACAACAAGCGGCGTCTTTACAAGACCGATAAGCCTGATTACAATCCCATCATGTTTAGTGAAGAGTTCCATCAGCAAGTCATGCATCTTGCCCTGCGTGAAGCAGACAAAGCAGCCACCGCCGGTGAAGTGCCAACCGGTTGTGTTATCATCAAAAGACCTGAACACAGCGATATGCCACTAACGGGTCTCAAAATCTTGGCTCGTGCACATAATCAGACGGAACTGCTGAAAGACGCAACCGCGCATGCAGAGATGATCGCACTCACCCAAGCCTCAGCAGCATGTGGTGATTGGCGCTTGACTGATACGATTCTCTACGTAACCAAAGAACCCTGTGCCATGTGCGCGGGTGCCATTATTTTGGCACGCGTACCCCTCGTTGTCTGGGGCCTATCCGACCCCAAACGGGGCGGACACTCGGTCTTCTCCATCTTGAATCACGCTGGCCTTAATCACCGCCCTGAAATCGTTCAAAATATTCTTGAACCAGAGTGTCGTGCCTGTCTCCAAACGTTTTTTCGAGCTCGCCGCTCGGTAAACGACTGAGATAAATCACTTAGTCACAGCACGCTGGGGATCATCGTAAAGGCCAATACC
>CAZSUM010000112.1:0-2112 GCA_964610015.1 uncultured Lentisphaeraceae bacterium | reverse complement strand
CTTGCGGTGGAAGCGGCCGGAAAGGCGAACGCCCCGCGAGCGCCGTCAAATCGGGCATCTCCGTTACCAACAAATTCTCCCAAGCTTCCGTGCCCTTGGGTCGTTTGTGCAACATAACCTCTGTGCCAACAAAGACGTTCCGGCAAACACGATTGATATCCGCCTGACCCGGCAACTTGAGTAGTTCAGGATATCGTTTGCTATAGGGAGGAACTGAAATATTAACTGTTTTATATATCAGATTCTGCATATTCTCACGAGCCAAATACGTTTCCCAGCGTTTCTGACCCCACGCTGAAAAACTCACCCCATAACGACATCCTGTGAAGATGTTATTATCTATAATATTGCCATTCCCTCCATGAATCTGCACCCCACCAAAATTCCCGGTGGAGGTTCGTTCAAAACGATTTCCATAAACAACGATTCCGCTAATGGCATCGTCAAACCGGATTCCGGCCTGCCCGCAAGGCGCATCCTGACCCCCAATATCACGCCAGACATTATACCGAATCATAATGCCCCGATAAGAGGGATTCCCCCACATATCAATGCCTCCTTGATCATCCGATTCACAAACCACATGTTCGACCAAGTTATATTCAATCAGATGATCATTTCCCTCAATTCGCATGGCACTTGATGGCGCGTGGTGAAAATGATTATGCGCAACACGTGCCCCACACCCATTCAGCAACAAAGCCGGATTGTAGGTACGTGAACAACGGGAAAAATATCCCACATCATTGTTCTCAATCACAATCTGCCCTGACGTTAAATTTTTCCGATTACCCCCATCAACCAACATACCTGAATGTCCTAAAGACTGAAACACGTTACCATATATTTTTACATTCGCTGCACGCTCAACCGTTAGTGCCGTACCCCCTAGATGGCGAACACAATTGCCTGCAATCGTCGTATTGACACACCCATCTAACATGATCCCATGCTGACGCCCATATTCAAAAGTTAACCCTTGAATCACGAGTCCATTTACTCCACGCGCTACAATAAACGGGCGATCCCAGGCCGACAAAACCAATCGACTGAGCCATGGATGCTTGATCGGCCACACGTAAAGTTTGCTGTTTTTGCGGTCAAGAAACCATTCACCCTGACGATCAATCTCCTCCAAAAGATTCAACACGAAGAAAGGCCGTTTCGCGCGCATGCGACCTACAGATTTTTCAAACGTGAAGACCCCATTCGTAGCATCAACAGAAGCTAAAGGGACTGTGCTTTGCGACCACAAATGTAGCCAATAACCATCGGCCATCAGGTCATCTGCAAGACGCCATCGTGCAATCCGATTGGTCTGACAAACAAACGTGTTGTTGGTCTCATTGACCGTCTCCATCGAGAGAAAATCATCATTCGGCCAACGCGCAATCTGCAAAGCCTGTCCATTCTGAAACAGTTCACGAACCACTTGGTTCGTTTCACCTCGCCCATAAGCCGCTTGAGGTCCAAAATCCGTATACCCTTTTTTCTTGAGATCCGCGACATACACCTGACCTCGAGCCACTTCTGGTAAACGTGCAAGCGTCGCCTGATCACGCACTTTCCAGAATCCACGTGCACGCAAACCACCATCAAAAACGGGTCGTTCATTCCGCCAGGCACGATAAACGATCGGTGCACCAAATTGTCCGGAATCCTGTGCCGTTAGCTCCAGCGTATTGGTCACGGTATACCGACCGCCCCGCACATAAACACAGATTCCTCCAGCCGACAATTTTCCACCCTTGAGTTGCTGGCGCACTGCGTCACGTGCACGCATCAACGTGCTGAAGGGTTTGTCAAAAGTCCCTGGATTTAGATCGTTTCCGCGGGTTGAAACATAGTAACTCATCGCTGGTGTTGGCAGTTCGCGGAGACGCTCACGACTGACCTCTGGATCAAAAGTCGGTTTTCCTGCCTGTTGTGCAATGCAGGATTTTGCGCACGCCTCTGCCTCATCCAGTAGATACGTAATCGTGGTAACACACCCTGTTACCGCTTGATAGGCAACCACCGCTTTGTTTAAGTCGCCAGCGGCCTGCCACACCTGTGCCACACTCAGGGCAGCCAACCCGCGAACGGCTTCAGGGAGTCGACGGTCATTCAAAA
>CAZSUM010000111.1:0-8512 GCA_964610015.1 uncultured Lentisphaeraceae bacterium | reverse complement strand
TCTGGAAAGAGACCTATCCTCTTTTTGTCTCATCTCATGCTATCTTGATCGGAGCTGAAACAAGGGCTGCGGCACCGCTACGTATCACGCGCGGTGCAGACTTTGCATCAGTCAACATCCGCAACCTCTATCCGATCGGCGAAGGCTCTGGCTACACGGGCGGAATCACAAGTTCCGCCGCTGACGCCATACGAGCGGTTACCGCCATTGTGCTGAAACAGTCTTGACCAACCCCACCTTTTTTAGTGCCATACAAACCAACAACAGCGATAGAAAACAAGTTGTTTCACACCGAAGTGCACGAAGTTATTTGTTGAATCAATCACCCGTATAGCTTTGATAGAAGCTGTTCAAATATGACCACAAAAAGTAAAACCTGCATTGGAAAAAAGAGCGGCAAGCCACTCACCGAGTATAGTTCAGAGAGCGAGGCAAAGGAAGCTGCGGCCTATGCCAGCGCGACCTATAAACGCCACCTCACACCATACCTCTGCGAGACCTGCAACAAATGGCATCTCTCCCCTATCAACCGCCAAACACCCTCCAAGAAATGCCCCCACTGCATGGGTAGCGATGGCCGCTCAAAAGACGCCTATGGCAGCGAAAAAAACGCCCAACTTCGCGCGAAGATCATTCGCAAGGAAAGTAGTGTCCTGCTTCGCGCTTATCCCTGTCCCTACGGGAATGGCTGGCATCTGACAAAAGCCTAACCGCCGCGACAAGATGATATCGCATCCCTTGACTATCCCTGTCCACATGAGCGGTCAGGCGTCATGGTCGGATCTGAAAGGCCTGAGCAAAAACCTCAAGCCAGTGACTGTCGTTTTAAAACACACTGAGCATATAATAGGCGTCTTCGCCCAATGTTTCTGTAACGACCGTCTCCCAACAGACGGCGAGACGGGTACACGATCTTGTTGTGCTCGCTAACAGCCCCACCTCACCTACTTAACGGGAGGGTGCAGTCGATCCTGTTTCTCCTTAGACGTTTTAGCCTGTTTGGCCTCTTTCTGTTTCTGGTCTTTGGCTTTATCTTTCTTGCTTTTTTTGTCGCCCATGGAGTGACTCCTTTTTAACCCTCAACCCGCTGTCTAGGCGGGTTGAGAAGATTGTTTACATCAATGTGTTACACGTGTCCAATAGACACCGGGTTTGCCTATGAATCCTTATAAGGGCGCAACAGTGTGATCTACAATAGCTATCCAAATTGTTTTTGAACATTAACACAGGGTTGAGAATATTTCAAGCTCGCTGAAACGATCCATTTTTTGCACCCATTGCGTTATCATTTAATTCAAACGTTTTTGTGTTTTTGTGGGTGCATGCGATCATGCTTGCCAGAGGTGCTCCGTTAGGCTAGATTATATCATTTTCAGTCTGGATATAGCGTTGGATAAAAAAGGATCCAGATTAACAAGGGAGGAAAACATAATGATGTCAAAGATGCATCGACGCAATTTTTTGAAGACAGCGGGAGGTTTAGCGGCGTTTACAATTGTCCCTGCACATGTTTTACGTTCAGAGACCGCGCCGAGTAATCAGTTGACTCGTGCATTAATCGGATTTGGTGGCATTGCCCGTTCAGGGAACCATCTCGGCTATAAGGACACCCGCCTGATTGCCCTGTGCGATCCAGATGCGCTAAGAGTGCAGGAAGGCATCGCCTTGGCGGAAAAAAACGGGTACGGCAAAATTTTCACCTGTAAGGATTTCCGAGAAATTCTCGCCAATAAAGATGTTGATATTGTTCATATTTGCACACCCCCGCACTGGCACGGCCTAATGTCGATTATGGCGGCGCAAGCTGGCAAGGATATCTGGTGTGAGAAACCCATGACACGAACCATTGGCGAGGGACGACGTGTCATGGAGGCGGTCAAAGCAAACAATCGTATCTTTCGCTTAAACACTTGGTTCCGGTTTCAGAGCACTTTTTACGGTATGGGAACAACCGTTGAGCCTCTTAAAAAGATTATGGAAAATCGGCTTTTGGGCTGGCCCGTTAAAGCCGTCGTTGGCAGTGTCACAGGGTTCTCGCTCAAGTTCGGCTGGAGCGGCATGGTCAATGTCAAACCACAGCCTGTACCGGAAACTTTTGATTATGATCTCTGGCTCGGACCAGCCCCCTACAAACCCTATCACCGTCACAGAACACACGGTACGTTCCGCGGGTATTGGGATTATGATGGCGGCGGATTAGGCGACATGGGACAGCACTATCTCGACCCCGTGCAGTATCTGATGGAGAAGGATGACACCAGTCCAATCAAGGTTGAGATCGATGGGCCGCCACAACATCCAGATGCCGTGGGCTCCTTCCGCAGGATCACCTACACATATGCAGATGGGTGCCAGATCATTCTCGATGGAGATGATTCGCTTAAAGACGTTCCTTTCTTGCAAGGTCCCAAAGGAAGTGTTGGAAAGAAACTCACATCCGATATTCCCAATCTTGACAGCATTCTGACTGAGCTTCCAGATCCGAAAAAGCAGCAAACTGATTTCTTAGAATCCGTAAAACTGCGTCGTACCTTTGCGCTCAATGAGCAGAATGGGTTCCGCTCTGCCACCATTGTCAATCTTGGCATCACGGCCATGCGACTTGGACGTGGCTTTGCTTTTGACCCTGTCAAGCTGTGTGCGGTTAATGATCCCGCAGCCGATAAGTTCATCTACCAGCAAATGCGTGAACCTTGGGTTATTTGATTTTTGGGTGCTTTTAAATGTTCTACGTAAATTAAGGAATGATTCATGAAGAACCGTTTTTTTGTTCAAACACTAGTTGCACTCCTGTTGACTGCTTGTGCGCCACAACTGTTGGCGCAATCGGCGGCCACATGGGCTAAGGATAACAGCGAGGCGCTTGCCTCGATAACGGATGAAACGCTAGGTGCCCTGCTTAAACAACCAGGTGCACTCGAAAAACTCCTCAGTCAGGTTAAAACAGAGGGCGAATCAGATCCGCTTGACGTGACACGCATTGCGGCGATTACGCAATATGTGATGCGTCCGGCTGGCAGTGCGGCTCGCACAATGGTGGCAAACGCTTATCTTGAAGCCGCCCAGAAAGTTGAGCCTGCTGATGTCGTTTGTTTCTTTCTCGATCAGCTTCGCTGGTGTGGACTCCCCACACAGGTGGAGGCCATCAAGGCTTTTACCAAGTCTGACAAAACGGGCGTAGCACCCCTAGCGACGATCACCCTCATCTCGATCACGGATGACCGCACGTCAAAATCAAAAAAACCGCCTTTAACACGATACGCAAAATTCAACCAGGACGTCGCTGCTCTAAGCGCGTCTGCGCGAAGCGAGAAATTGCTAGCCGCTTTTGATGACCCGGATGTGGCGTACGCAGGCGCAGCCCTTAGATGGGCCAGGACTACTGGCGGCAAAAAGGAAACTGACCTCTGGCTGGCCAAGCTGGCTGCGGCTCAAGATCCGGTCCGCCAGATTATGCTTCTGGATATGCTTGGTGAACGTGGTGACACGACCGCCTGCGAGGCACTCAGCGGTTTTCTGACACATGCTGAGGATGCTGTATCCGCTGCCGCACATCAGGCCTTGTCGGCACTCAGCCCAGCGACTTATGTTGAAAAAGTCTGTGCATCCTTTAAGGATATACCCCCTCAAAAAGCCACGTTGGCCAAAAAATATCTGATGCAGATGAAGAGTGATCTGTTACAAAAACCGCTTGTAACCGGCTATGCGAGTTTTAATCCACAAGGCAAGCGTGTAGCACTGGAGCTCTTTAGAGAACGTAACATCGCAACAGACGATACCTATCGTTACGCAATCGAAAGCTCACAAGATCTGGCGGCGTACGATACAGCCGTCGTGGCTTACCGTTTTTTGCGTGATACTGCCCAAGCCAAGCATGCGGAAGTGCTAATCAACCGCTTAGAGAACTGCGATGCCAAAGCACGTATTGTGCAGGAAATACAGTCGGCAATCGCTGTCGCCATGCGACGCGATGCCTCCGGCGCTTATAGTAAGGCCCTAGCACAATCGATCCAATCTGGCCCCGTTGCAGCCAAGCCCCTTGCCATGGAAACAGCCGCACGTACAGGTGATGCAACACTCCTTAAAGCAGTGGAGGCAGTGGCAGCAAATTCAGATCAAGCACTCGCCACAGCTGCGATCCGGGCATTGTCCATGTGGTCATCCAGTGATGCCATTCCCGCTCTGATGCAACAAGCAGTCGCAGCTTCTGACGCGAAAAGTCAGATCCTCGCAATACGCGGCATCACGAAACTGGCGAGCATGGAAGGGGTCGATAAAAAGCGCTACGAGGCTCTCTGGCATCAGCTAAAAGCCCAAATGAAGGATGAGGCCCGCAAACAAGAACTTGATTTAATTTTCAATGCGGCTTCAAAGTAACGCGCATGTGACGGTCTAACAAAAAAAGGACGCTCCAAGTTATCGGCGGCGTCCTTTTTCGTATTCAGACATGGCGTCTGAAAATTTCAAGTAGCAAGGGTGCAGTTATTCGTCTTGTGCCTTAGCTGCTTTGCCTTTACGTCCGTGCACGCCTTTACGCATCTCTTCGTGCATGGCTTTACGCTCTTCAAGCGAAAGTTTGCCATCGCCATCTTTATCAAACGCCTTTTCACGTTCCTTACGCGCCGCATCCATCGCAGCACGTTCGGTTTCACTCAGTTTGCCGTCGCCATCTTTATCAAACGCCTTCTCGCGTTCCTTACGCATCTCTTCGCGCATGGCTTTACGCTCTTCAGTCGAAAGTTTGCCATCGCCATCCTTGTCAAATTGCTCCATCACTTTTACACTCGGCTGTTTCTGCCGTTTAGGAAACGCTTGGGCCCCTTCAGCAGCATTGTCCTCTGCGCACACGACAGATACCAGCGCCAACAAAGCCGCGCAGGCGGCAATACAAAGTTTACTCATTTTATGACTCCTTGTTTACGTGCATCATGAGACACACATGTCATAAAAAACGGGCCACAGGTTTCTTTATTGCCTGCAGCCCAGAAAATTTCGTTTATTTGATACTCGCTGATCAACCAAACACGCGACGATCAGGCGTCAAAGGTCTTCAGAGCATCAAAATCAAGTGTCGCAAAATAATCGTCAACCGTCTCAGCACGCCGGATTAGCAAAGGCGTTCCTTGTTCGCGCCACAACACTTCGGCGGACCGCAACTTCCCATTGTACTGAAACCCCATGGCATGCCCATGAGCCCCAGCGTCATGAATGACAACCAGATCACCGACATCCAACTGTGGGAGCATCCGGTTAATCGCGAATTTATCGTTATTCTCACAAAGCGATCCGGTCACATCGTAACACGTATCGCATGGCGCATCAGCCTTGGCTGGAAGTGAAATATGGTGATAGGCACCGTAGAGCGCCGGACGCATCAAATTGGCCATACAGGAATCGAGTCCCGCATAGGTTTTGTAAGTCTTTTTGATGTGACGCACACGAGATACCAAAAATCAATAAGGTCCGGTAACCATCCGACCGCACTCCATATACAACTTCAACTCTGGATGGCCGCGTCCCGTCACCAACTTTTCATAGGCTTGGTGGACACCTTCACTCACGCAAGTCAGATCCACCGCTTTCTGTTCTGGATGGTATGGAATACCGATCCCCCCCCCGATATTGACAAACTCGAAGGTAATGCCCAATTGACTTGAGATCTCATAGACCAGATCAAACAGAATCTCCGCGGTATCAACAAAGTACTGCGCATTCAGCTCATTAGAAGCCACCATGGTGTGAAGCCCAAAATGCGTTACCCCTTTTTCTTTAAGCAGGCGATACCCTTCAAACAACTGTTCCCGCGTAAATCCATACTTGGCCTCTTCTGGATGGCCAATAATGTCATTTCCACTTTTGAGTGGCCCCGGGTTGTAACGGAGACAAATGCGTTGTGGCACGCCAGCACAGTTCTCCAGAAAGGAAATGTGGCTCAGATCATCTAGATTGATAATCGCGCCCAACGCCTTTGCTTTAACAAACTCCTCCGCCGGCGTATCATTAGAGGTAAACATGATCCCCTCGCCTGTCACGTTAATGGACTCAGAGAGCAAAAGTTCTGGCAGGGAACTGCAATCCATCCCAAAACCTTCTTCTCTTAACATCTTCATGATAAACGGGTTCGGACACGCCTTGACCGCAAAATATTCTTTGAACCCAGGATTCCAAGCAAAAGCCTTGCGCAAACGTCGCGCGTTTTCGCGAATTCCCTGTTCATCATAGAGATGGAAGGGTGTTGGGAAAATTTTGCTCAGTTGTTCAAGTTGCTCCGATGAAACAGGCAGCGGTTTGATCGGCATATAATAGACTCCATAAAACGTCAAACAAGGAAAAGGGTGTCAACAGGAAAAGAAATCTGGCTGATACTACAACCCGCTAAAATCTCATTCAACGTGGTGAAAGATCGTATCTAAAAAAGATGGAATCTGGCAAGGTTCTAATCTGTTTTATCAGCAAAAAGTGAGCTGAAACAGGACCCAAAACCTGAAAATGGAAACCCCCAATAAAACGCGGTGTTTATTGAGGTTTTAAGTGGTAGGCCAGGGGGGGCTCGAACCCCCGACCCCCAGATTAGGAATCTACTGTTTACACATAAAACAAAGGCTTTTTAACTAATGTGCTTATTATTTGATTATTATTCTTGCATTTAATGGGGCTAAAGGGCTAAATTGTGCCTTGTAAGGGAAAGGCGGCTCAAATGGCTAAAAAATCAGGTCAACGCGGTAAAGGATCAGGAACGCTGGTAAAACGCGGTAAGGGTTGGTGTGCGCGGTGGATGGTCAACGGTAGAGTGTTCACCCGTACTACGGGCGAAAGCGACAGGCGAAAGGCTGAGACCAAGCTTGCCGAGTTTACCGCACCCTTCCGGCTGGGATCTGAAGAGAAGACACTAGAAACCGTGGCGGCGCGGCTTGGCGGTGTCAAGGCAGAGATCCAGAAATATGAAGACGATAAACCCGCAACGACCATCATGCACGGCTGGCAAGCGTACCTAGATCAACACAACAGGCCGGACACAGGGAACAGTACACTTGAAACATACCGTTTTCAATTTGAAGCGTTCTCAAGTTGGATGAATGCCGAACACCCCGAGGCGAAAGAGTTACGGCAAGTCACATCTGAACACGCCGACCGATACGCCGGACACCTGTTAAAGAAAATATCAGCGTCTACCTTCAACCGCCATGTGAACCTTTTAACCTTGGTTTGGAAGGTTTTAGAAAAGACAGCGCGGTTATCCTGCAACCCGTGGAAAAGTATAGAGCGCAAAAGAATCAGCGTACACAGCAGAAGGGAGTTGACCCTTGAAGAGTTACAGCGGGTATGTGAGGCGGCACAGGGTGAAATGCGGTTACTTTTGGCGCTTGGTATTTACTGCGGTTTAAGGCTTGGCGATGCGGCTTGCTTGGATTGGGGCAACGTGGATATGCTGAAGGGCGTCATATCGCTTGTCCCCCAGAAAACAGCGCGGCGATCACAAAAGCGGGTTACGCTACCAATACACAGGACGCTTTTTACCTTGCTTGACAACATACCCGCGAAATGTCGCAAGGGGTATGTCATGCCACATCTTGAGAATAGATATAACAGCTTTGACGGCGCACTAGCCAAAGACGTGGCAAGATTATTCCAGAGTTGCGGCATTGTGACCAAGGGCAAAGACAAAGGAGCAAAAAGGGCAAGTGCTGACTGCGGGTTTCATTCCCTGCGGCATACGTTTGTGTCTCTGTGTGCGGCTGGGGGTGTTTCTCAATCCGTGGTTCAGTCCCTAGTCGGTCACGGCAGCCCAGCTATGACACAGCACTATACACACATAGCGATAGAAACAGCTCAAAACGCGGTTGCATTGCTTCCCGATATTACCCATACGAACACCCTGCCTGAACACGCGGACGCAACAGGCGCGAAGCTGGGCGCGGTTCTGGCGATTCTGGCCGGGCTGGCGGTTGCCGAGCTTCAAGAGGTGGCGAAAAAGGTTCAAGAGCTGATCGAAAGAAAGGCGGGTGTGGCATGATACAGATACGGGACTATGAAACCTTGCTTTGGCACGAAGTGCGAGCGATAGACTTTGACCCCAAACACGGCGGTTTCGGGCGGATTCTCTTCACCATGGCAGACGGCCAACTATGGGAGTTTCAGCTTTGCACAAACGCGTTGAAGCGGGGAATTGACGGTATCGTGATCGACGGGTTTCAGCCCGTTAAAACCGTCCAGGGATGCAAAGCCGCCGTGTTTGAATTGTTGTATCGTTTCGACAAAGACGCGCCCCTTGAAAGTGCTATCCGAACGGCGGGCATATTGAACCGGAATTGTGCGCCGTTTGACAGCTTGTCACCCAAGGGTAAAAAATATGGAAGGTTAACCATCACGGACAAAGGGCGCGAGTTGAATTATGCCGGCAAGCCTTACCGCTTCAAGGGCACGGCGCGGTGGAACGTGGTAGCCTTGTTGATGAGCCCGGATGATCCGGCGGGCTGGGGAACTGATGGGGGAGAAGGGGTTTAATTTTGTG
>CAZSUM010000110.1:5848-8583 GCA_964610015.1 uncultured Lentisphaeraceae bacterium | reverse complement strand
GGTCCGGCCCTTCGCCGCCGCTCAGGGCTGGGGACGTTCCGCCGTACTGGGCAGGGTCCGGCAAGTACGGGCGGACGTCTCGGACGCCCGAAAGGCCGAGGACTGTGATCAGGCACGTTTTCGGCGAGCCGGGACACCGAGCCGAACTCACGCGCGGTCAGGGATTCGGGGATGCGCCCGGATGTGCGGGTGTGCGACATGCGGCCTTTTGGGATTGCCCCAGGGTCGTTTCTTTGCCATACTCTTACATAACACTTCTGTTCAGAATATCACGGGGGTGGTATTCGGATGCGGAGATAACACGGGGCGGATGCCGGCGGGTCCGCCCGCAAAAACGGAATGCTTTACCATGAGTGAAACACCTGTGTCAAACGTCCGGAATTTTGTGATTCTCGGACATAGCGGAAGCGGAAAGACGACCCTCACCGATGCGGTTGCATTTAAGCTTGGACTGAACGACCGATTAGGACTTGTGTCGAACGGTTCAAGCATTTCAGACACCAATGAAGAGGAGAAGAATCGCAAGATAACCATTTTTTCAACTCCCTTCTCTGCGCCGTATAAAATGGGGGATGTCGAGTATAAGATGGTCTTTACAGATGCGCCCGGGTTCATGGATTTTTATGGGCAGGTGCTCAGCGCTATCCGTGCAGCGGAATTTGCGGTAATTACGGTTGATGCGACTGCTGGGGTACAGGTCGGCACGCGTCGCGCTTGGGAGGCTTGTCATAAGGGAGGCCTGTTCTCAGTCGCTTTTGCCATTACCGGATTGGATAAGGACAATGCTGATTTTGCCAAGACACTGGCGGCAATCCGTAAAACATTCGGTATCAATTGTGTGCCCGTAACCGCACTAAGCGGAGCAGATAAGGTCGTCAATATTCTGGATCAAGATGATCTGCCAGAGGATCTAGCCGACATTCGTAACAGTCTGGCCGAGTCTGCGGCAGAGACCGATGAAGCGTTGATGGAGAAGTTCTTTGCAGAAGGTTCGTTACCTCCATCGGAAATCCGAAAAGGGTTGCTCGAAGGGATCTCCTCTGGAGAGATCCATCCGATTTATGTGACGTTGCCGATTAAGGATGTGGGTGTGACGGAGATGTTGGACAGTTTCTGTCGCCTGATGCCAGGGGCGGATGGGCGTGTTTATCGCGATGTGGATGATAACGAGATTGTGATCGATGCTGGGGCGCCGTTGGTCGCTCAAGTCTGGCGTACAGCGTTTGACACGTTTTTGGGGCAACTCAGTTATGTGCGCGTGATTACAGGTACCATGACTTCCGGTATGACCGTTTATAATGCATCGACTGATTCTAAGGAAACCGTCTCTGCGATGGTGCAGGTTTTGGGTAAGAAGCAGACACCCGTGCAACAGGCTGGTCCAGGTGACATTGTTGCCATTCCGAAATTTAAAAATACTAAGACGGGTAATACGTTGACGGCTGTTGGTACGACTACCCGATTGCCGGATATTGATTTTCCGCCACCCGTTACCTATATGGCACTGGCTGCCAAGACTCAGGCGGATGAGGATAAACTCAGTACCGCAATCCATCGATTGTTGGATGCTGATCCGACCTTACTTTATGAAAAGCAGGCGGAGACAAAACAGATTATTCTTAAAGGATTGGGTGATGTTCACCTTGATGTTGCGGGTAATCTGATGAAGCAGCAGACCAACGTGTCGGTTGAGCTTTCCACTCCAAAGGTGCCGCATCGTGAAACCGTTACAGCAAAAGGTGAAGGGCACTATCGGCACAAGAAACAGTCGGGTGGCCGCGGTCAGTTTGGTGAGGTCTACCTGCGTGTCTCTCCTCGTGGTGAAGATGAGGAAGGTGAGTGGTTTATCGATAAAACGGTTGGGGGGTCGATCCCCGGTAATTTTATGCCGGCTGTGCTGAAAGGCGTGAATGAGGGGAAATTGGCGGGTCCGTTGGCCGGGTACCCAGTTCAGAATATCAATGTCGAGATTTACGACGGCTCTTACCATGATGTGGACTCGTCTGAAATCGCCTTCAAAATTGCAGGATCGCGTGCCTTACGTGAAGGGATGATCAAAGCTAAACCTGTGTTGCTTGAACCGATTATGCGCTTGAAGATCTCTATCCCAGAGACGCTGATGGGGGCCATTAGCGGGGATATGCCGCACAAGCGTGGGCGTGTGTTGGGAATGGAACCGATCGACAACATTCAGGTGATTACAGCCGAGGCACCTCTGGCCGAACTTTTCAAATATGCGGCTGAGTTGCGTTCAATGACGGGGGGTCAGGGAACTTTCACGATGGCCTTCGACCGATATGATGTGGTGCCTGCGAATGTTGCACAAAAGATCATTGCAGAAGCGGCTAAACATCGTAAAGATGAGGATGAAGACTGAGCTGAGCGTTCTTGTCAGGGCATGCGCGTGCGCATGCCCTTTTTTTTACAACTGTCCGCATCGTAATAAATAGCACCAGTTCAACGCTGCTAAAATCACGACAAGGGTAATCAGCCCCCATCGTTCAATCGTGTTGAGCGACAAGCACAGAACATATCGGAAGAGCAAGAGGGCACTTGAGTAGATGATGAAGTAGCCAGTGCCCAACAACAGGCACCCCGTGACAAGGGGTTGCATGCGCCATGCGGCTGAAAAGTCGCCGGAAAGCAAGCAGACCATTGCGCGGGTACTGCCGCAGGTTAGGCAGGGCCAGCCCGTGAGCCGATGAAACAGGCAGATTTGGAATCCTGCGGCATAG
>CAZSUM010000110.1:4271-5838 GCA_964610015.1 uncultured Lentisphaeraceae bacterium | reverse complement strand
CTGCGAGTAGGATCAGAAAGAGGGCAGCCAGTTGCGCCAACCAGTTTTGAGTATCCTCATGACGCCGCTTCCGGAATGTGATTCGCATGTCTGCTCCTTCTGGACTTGCCACTGAACCGTGTGCTTGCCGGATGTCAGATCGTCAAGAACGAGCCTGCCTTTCTCAAGCGTAACATCGGAAAGAAGCTTGCCATCTACGCGTAACTCAGCATTGGCTTGCCAGGGCACCTCAACCCGTGCAATCGTGTTAATCGGAATCTCAAAGGTGAGACGGTAATCATGCCCTGGTTTTTGGCGAACCCCGACCGTAATTCGTCCGTGGATGGTTGGCATATATCCTTGAATGGCTTCCAAGGTGCCTACTTGCGGGCGAATCAAAATCTTGCCAAACCCCGGGGTCAGCGGTTTGACGCCCATGACAAACCGAGGAATAATGTTGGCCGGTGCAGCACCCCAAGCGTGGTTCCAGCCTAGATTCTGTTTGTACATCTGATCCCAAGCTTCCATGGTGATGGTGCTGCCCGCATTCAGCATGTTGACCCAACTCCGACGGTCGCTACGGGTCATCAGGTGAAAGGCCGCATCATCCTCTCCGGCTTGGAAGAGGGCTTCCAGAAGATATTGTGCGCCATAGGGACTACAGGCCATACCCCGCCACTTGATAAAGTTCGCAACGCGAGCCTGTTCACTTTGCGGCACGAGTCCGAACGCCAAGGGGAACATATTGGCATGCAGTGAGGCGTGTGTTGCGCCTTCGCCATCCAGATAACAGCCTCGTTCGGCATTGAAGAAGCATGCGTGAAAGGCTTCTCTCGCACGAGCAGCCTTTTGACGGTACGCTTCGGCGTCGGTTGTCTTGTCTAGGGCTCGAGCCATTTCGGCCATCTGTTGCAGGTTTAAGCAATAAAAGGCGTTGACGACCGCATTGACAGGTCTAAACTCGAACCCATCGCGTTCGCCTTCGGGCCAATCGACAATATCGCGCAAGTCGCTTTGTGGCGGTACGGTCGCGCCTGCGGTGACGAGCAGACCATCTTGGGCACGGGCGAAAATTTCGAGTGTTTTTTTAGCTTTGAGTGTTTCGTATGTACGAGCCAGCGACTCTGTATTGCCAGTGTACATCCAGTCTGCCCAAGCCATCATCACCGAGTGTTGCTTCCACTCGGTTGGCCAAGTGGGGTGTGTCATCAGATACTCGTGCGTGTACCGCGCCAGTGTGAATTCGCGATCCATTGCATAGTGACAGAGTTGGGCGATATATGCATCAGCTTCATAGGGAATTCGTTCGCGGTCGCCGTCGACATAGACCCCCGCAAAGGTGGTTGCCTTGGTACTATATTTGCAAAAATCGAAAACGCGATTGAGGGTGTCGTCGCTAGAGACAAAACGCGCAGCATCATCATCAAACGGATAGTTGATGGCGATTTGACGGATCGTGTCGGCGGTGACGGAGTAGGGGCATTCCTCAATTTCAACATAGCGGAAAGGCATCACCACCCCAAACTCTTTGGGCATCTGGATTGCTACGCCCTCTTTGCCACCAGTGGTATTCCGTGGGTCTGCTTCT
>CAZSUM010000110.1:0-4261 GCA_964610015.1 uncultured Lentisphaeraceae bacterium | reverse complement strand
GAACGCGATAAATGCCAGGGTTGGTTAATGCTCCGCGTACTTGCGCATATCGGATTGAAGCCCCAGGTTTAGGATCGACGTGTCGTCCTTGAGCTTTTTCTCCAAGATGGAGTTTAAATGCGCCGCCTCGCTCTAGGTCACGCGGTGGAAGCAGTTCAGCCCAGCCGAAAGCCGCACGTCCAAAGTCGACAAAAACGCGCCCTTGCTCGTTTGATGTTATACGTGTTGGTTCAACCTGTCGTTGAGTCAGCGAAAAACGCAAAGGCGTGTCCTCTCCCAGATGCTCGCTGGTGGTAAACGCCATATTTTGAGACCAAGGACCGACACGTTGCTTTTTGTCCCAGACTCGTACTCGCCAGACCACGGTTGCTGCTGTTGGCAGGGGCTTTCCATCGTACGGAACAAAAAGCGACTCGTTCGAGGGAATTTGGGTGGAGTCCCAGAGGTCTGGCGCATCCTGTTTGAAGCACTCGGTTGAGGTGGCAACTTGAAGTTGGTAGGCGGTTTGATAATCACCGGGTAGCCCCTCTTTAAAAAGCCAGGAGAACTCCGGTTTTTCGTCTGTTATGGCCACGAGTCCTGGTTTGGTTAGCAGTTCGCACATCAGGTCGTCAGGTGTGAGTGAGAACGTCTCGCAGACAGCGAATAAGGCGAAGAGTATGAAAATTGGGTAGCCGCGCATAGTTATCCTTTTTTAAAATTATTGTGCTTGGGTCTGCGGCATGCCTGAGCGGAAGTTCGCGACTGCCTCGGAGGTGCGCAACGGTCGGTCATAGAGACGCAGGTGTTTGACTTGAGAGGTCATCAGCACGTGCGGGGCACCTTTAACTTCATCCAGATCCAACGGTAATCGGCCCCAGCCACATGAACGCGCTACGCCACCATCACAAAAAAGACCATCAGCGACAACCGAGAGGATCGCTGCTGAGAAATCGCAAATAAAGACTACATGGTGTTTTGCACCACGGGTCACCACGCCAGGGTCGACATACCACGCCGCTACCCGGTTACCATCATGCAGTTCAATCAGCAGCGTGGGTTGGTTGGCCAAATCAGTGGTCATGATGCGTATGCCCTGTCCTGCCGCATTCAGCGTGCTGATCAAGAGCTCTCCAGATGAGAGCTTGGGATCAAGATCTACCCAGAGGTCGAGTGTCAAGCCACCGTGTGATAGCAGGCCAAACGTATTCGGTGCTAGTGGACGGGCACTACTGTCTCCTGAGTTCAATTTCTCAAGCACGAGCCCCTTTTGACAGACTTGATTGGCTGTTTTCTGATTCCAAAGGCCCTCAAGGAGACTGCGATCTACCGAATGTACCCGGGAAACACTCTTTTGCGTCTCGGTGACCCAGAACTCGCCGTTTTGTTCGATCAAATCTGGATAGCTCATACGGATGGAAGGATTGGGATCGAAAAGCAAAAGTTCGGGTTCAGACCAGTGGATGTGATTATCCTCTTTGAGTAGTCCGCCGGTGATAAACACGGGATTGCGCCCTCTCCAGTTCATACCACCATGGTGATGATACCAGAAGAGATATTTACCTTCTGAGGTGACAAACACTTTGGGGCAGGCACGGGGTGTCTTGATCGTCCTCTGATCAGGACCATAGGTCATCGGGGTCGGCAGACTCCAGGTGGCTCCGGCGTCACGACTATAGCTCTGTGCGGGGGTGCGTCCTTCGAGGCGAAAAACGCAGAATAAATTACTTCCACCCAGCGGTACTAAATTGTGCTCTTCCTGTACGCTCCCTAATTCAGGATTGCGAATGCCCTGATTTCCCTCTGGTAGCATCGTAAAATGAATTTTGTCTGGGTCATGTTCTGTCAAGAGGTTATCAGAACGCATCAGCCAGCCTTCGCCCTCCTGCATGAAGTATTTCCCCAGTTTTGTAAACGCGAAGAAAACGGTACCGTTGACGACTTTGGGTTTGTCGATGCCCCAAAAGTGACACGTTTCACCATGCCACGGATTGCCTCGGTCGACATCGGTGATCCGCAGAGGAATGCGGTAACGTTGGGCAGACCAGGTTTGACCTTCGTCATCAGAGTAACGAAACGCATACCACCCTTGCGTATCCGAACGGATTCTGCGGTCTGAGTCCGGTAAGGTCACAATGTTGTCGCCATTATAGGTGTAGAACACATAGATGCGGCCATAGGGTGTGATCAGCGGCGTCGCCCAAGAGGCTTCAGGACCATCGGCAGGTTCGATATCGACCAGAACAGTCCAAGTCTTGCCTTGGTCTGTGCTACGGGTTGCGACGATATGTTGGCAGGGTTGTCCCTCTAGTCCGCTACCCGTTGTTAGAGTGCAAATCCAGGTGCCGTTTGAGGCGACAACCACATAGGGTTGGTCAACATAGCGTTCACACGGGATGCGCAAGCCGTTGGAAATTTGACGTGGATCAGCTGCACGGACCGCATGAATATCTGCGGCGAGTCCAGAGAGGGTTAGACTCAGTAGGCTCAAAAGTAATAAACGGGACATGAGGTTCTCCATAACGCAATAATGGCTATCACGGTAACAGGTTTTTGCCTTTTCACGCAATCCATTTTCCCGCAGAGACAGGTGCATGGACGCATCCCTCTTCGGGACGCCGTAGCCTTGGCAGAGGTGTCGAGGCGTCCGAGATAGATGCGTCAATCTACAGCTCGACATGATTCAAAGGTCTGCATGCGAAAAAAAGGCGTTGGTCTCGGATTTTTAGGTGTGGTAGTTTGTTCTCAAACGAACGTTTAAAAGGGAGATGAAAATGAAGAGAACACTCTTATTGTTCGGATGGACGGTTACGACAGGGCTCTGTCTGGCCACAGTGACGCCGAATGACATCAAGGAGGGCTCTGATAGTGAGCGCATCGAGGCCGCAATCGCAAAGGCGATCGAAACGGGTGAGCGATCAATCGAGATTCCACGCATGAACGCAAAAACGGGTGAACCGTTTTGGCTGATCGAGCGGGCGATTTTGATACCCTCTGATTTTACGTTGGTGTTGCGCGACTGTTTGGTGCGGCTCGCACCGGGGACGCAGGACAACCTTATTCGTAACGCGGGCACGGCCAAAGAACCGATGGAAGACAACGCGAATATTCGGGTCATTGGAATGGGCAATGCAGTGCTGAGTGGGGGACTCACAGCGCATTTTGACCCACCGGGTGATCGCAGCGGATGGCGCACGATTGGTGTCTTGTTGTGCGGCGTGAAACACTTCACCCTTGAGGGTTTCACGTTGGAAGAGACGCAGGCGTGGGCGGTCTCAGTGGAGAATGGGTGTGCTTTCGGGCGCATCGCCAATCTGAATTTTAAAAACACCAATCAGTATCCCAATCAGGATGGTGTGGATATCCGCAAGGGGTGCCACGATATTCTCATTGAGAACATCACGGGTGTGACAGGAGACGACGCGGTAGCCTTGACTGGACTTCGCAGTGACAAACCGCCACGTGCAAACCGCAAATCAATGCAGATTGGCGGGAACGCTCCGCGTTTGGATGACAACATCTATAATATTACCATTCGCAATGTGCGGGTCAAGGTGGCGGGTGGACACCACATCGTACGGTTACTCAATCAGGACGGCATTCAGTTGTACAACATTTTTATCAGCGACATTATGGATGCTTCGGGGTCGAACGATCTACGGGTGAAAGCAGGCGTCAAGATTGGAGATGCAAACTACTGGTCAATGTCGCAGTGTAAACTAGGCGACACCTATAATGTCTTTGTTGATAACGTCTTGACCCACGGCAGATATGGCGTCTTGATCCAGGGACCACTCAAGAACGCGGTGCTACGCAACATCGTCGGATACGGTGGTTGCACGAATTTGGTGGAGAAGGTTGCGTTGACAGAAAACGTGATTATTGACGCAAAACAGTTCTGAGTGAAAACGAGCGTGGACGATCCTTTGAAAAGAGAGACGTCAAGGCCGTTAGCCAACCCTTGTGAAAGACCGCACAACATCAGTATGACGGCGACAGGTTGACCCGTTTTTGCGTGTTGAAGGTGTGGTCTCCTTTGGTAGAATTAAAACCATGAAACAGATTGAATTCGTTCCTCCGCGGCCGCATCGGTTGTGGAAGTTGTGTTTGCAAATGGGAATCACAGATGTTGTGGTCAAGGTAGCACCGGAGCTAACCGAGCGCGCTGAACCGTGGAACCGTGACGCATTGGCGGCCGTGGTTGATGACTTGTCTCAAGCAGGGCTGCGTGTGGTGGCATTGGAGGGTGATCCCTTTGACATGTCGTCGATTAAGCTGGGTT
>CAZSUM010000109.1:2270-8627 GCA_964610015.1 uncultured Lentisphaeraceae bacterium | reverse complement strand
GTCCAGTGGCCTGCGATCGTCTCCCAAACCTGGAAACGCCATGCAAAAGAATACGCTGATCTAAACGACTGCTTTATCATTGCAGGCATCTCAGCTTGGGAAAGTTCTCGGAAAGAGAACTTTATCAAGCGCGGCGATCAATGGCGTAAACGCATTGTCCCAGAAGCCGTAGGGCTGGAACGGGGTGCGGCCTATCGCTACACCGCGGACGTGGCTGATGAGTACCTGCCGTATATGCTCGACTATTACGAACTGACGCGCGACGAGTATTTTCTGGAACACGCTCTGGCTCCATACGCTGAAGGACTGTTCCGTTTCTTTGATCAATTCTTTTCCCGCGATGACGATGGCAAACTGGTTCTCTGGCCTTGCCTTCAATCCGAGGTGTACGTGCGATTTCAGGATGACGGATACGTCCCGATCAATCCGATTGCGGGTGTGGCATTGATGCACACGCAACTGCCTCGACTGATCGCCCTCGCCGGGCACTCAGGCGTTAAGCCAGAGGCTGTCGCCTTGTGGACACGTCTTCTCAAAGACACACCCCCGATGCCCACAGGCGTTCGTCGAAACGAAAAAATGGGCCTGATTCCCTACGCAGACCCCTATGACAACGAGTCCAAAAAAACGCAAGGGGCCGATCGGGGAACACTGTACGCCATTTGGCCATACCGCGCCTACATGTTCCCAGCGGCGGGCACATCCGAAAGCGACTACGACCTGGCTGTAAACACCCTGCGCCTTGATGACAACGGTAGTGGTGGCTGGCACTATGCCGACTACTGCGCTGCGATTCTCGGTCTCTCTGACCGGGCACAAAAAGGTGTGCTCACCCGTGTAAATAGAGGCCTCAAAGACAAGGCCGAGGTGTTTTTCCGCTTTCCGCCGTTTCAATACGACCCAACCCCAGACTATGTCCCGAATATGGAATCCGGTGGCATCGTGCAATCCACATTGCAATACATGCTCTGGAACTGGAAGGGCGAGAAGATCTACCTCTGCCCTGCTTGGCCTAAAGAATGGGCATGCAAATTCAAATTCCAAGCCCCAGGGAACACCGTTGTGCAAGGCCATGTGTCCCAGGGCGAAGTCACGCTCACCTCTGTGGTCCCAGAATCACGCCGCCGTGATATCGTGATCTGTAAACCGCAGTAAGGCGTTCTGGGTGCAAAGAACCCTCAGTGTTTGCGAGGACACCGTCCGAAGGCATCCGACACGAGGAGCCGAGAACAATCTCAGCCGCAAGCAACGCGTCATCTCACTTGACGCTGTTATGCAGAAGTTCGGTGATGTACGCATCCACGTCTTTACCAGCGGCTTTCGCTGCGGCCTTCAATTTTGCATACGTATTGTTGGAAACCGAGGGCGTCAACTCAAGACACCACGCCATCCGACAAGCAGCGACTTCCTGATCGCTGTACCCAATCACGCGCATGATTTCACCCGCCAACATTTGATTAACAACAGCCCTCGCCACGAGGCTTCTGTTGAAGGGGACAACTCTCTCCTCGCTATCAATGTTTTTAACAAGGTCTATCAGAAAAAGATCGTGTTCCTTGGCCAAGGATCGGATCACCTCGTTATGCTTAACAACATTAAGGTTCCGCGCATTTGCCGGGTCGCTGTTGGACTCGTAACTGGTGACAAGTGCGGTCTTAATACTGGCCGCCTTGAGTTTGCCAATAATCGTTTCGAGGTTGTTCCTGAACGACTCGGAGACTGTCTCTGCAACTCCGGCATTGTAATCCGCCGAGCCAGGAATAATCACCGCAACAACAGGCCCTTTGGCGATCACCTCGCTATCAAGCCGCGCAAGCATCTGATCGGTTTTTTGCCATTCAAGCAGGATCAAGGGTGAGTGCTTGACCCCCTCCTTTGCGAGTTCATTTATTAGCAGACGGATATAGCCATACGTACCGCAACTCCAGATTTCAAAATTCTGCCCACTTAAGACAGCGACCTTGTCCCCGTCTTTTAGATCCATTGCATGGGCGAACATCGAAAGGCCAAGACACCCTGCCAGAAGAACCCGTTTATTGAAAATAGATTTCACGTTATATCCCCTTACTTCACGCTGTTAGTCAAGATCTCCGAAATCTGGTCCTCGACAGTTTTTCCGTTCTTCGCAGCACGTGCGTTTAGCTTCAACAAGTCACCAACGGCAACAATCGGTTTAGCCACTGCAAAAGGATAGTCATCCCAACGCTTTCGCAATGCGGCAATGTCCGATTCGGAAACACCCAGCGCATGCAGAATCTCCGCCGCGATGATCTGATACCCAAGTCCGTTGGGATGCGTCCCGTCGCACAGGATTATAGGCCCTTTGGGATCGTCCTTCCGGCGCTCAAGCAGTTCCCTTGTCAGCGCTGTATTCAAATCGACGAGAATCAGATTTCGCTCTGCGGCGAGTTTCTTGAACTCCTCGCAATACTGAAGACGTTTCCGGCTATCGTCGCAGTCGAGATTCTCCTGGGCCGCGATGGTCGTGTTCATGAGTATGACTTTGATTCCCGCAGCGGTTGCCCGATCAACGATTTTTTCTATGTTGTCACGGAACTTGTCGACAGGGGTCCCCGATGTATCGTTGATGCCGCAATTCAGGGTCATCCAGGTTGGCTTTTTCGAGATGACATCCCGATCAATCCGGGCCAACATGGTACCCGCCGTATTGCCACTGATTCCAGCAGGAATTGGCGTTGCGTCGACTCCCACAGTTTTGAGTCCCTCTATTACGAGGTGAATATAGCCATTCGGTTTTTCGGAGTAGCCTAGGTAGGTAACTGAGTCCCTAGAAAGGCGATCGAGTCGCCGTTCTTGACAACGACTTCACTGACCGCTTCACCCACTGCGAAACAGTTCACCATAATTAAAGTCAATGCCCATGTAATCCCTGTTGCGAGTTTCATTTTTTTGTTCTCAAAAGTCATCGTCTCGTTCTCCTCACTTTTTATCACCGACTCTCTCAACCACATGAACGACAAAGAACTGTCTCTGATGTAAAACGCCCTTTGTTTATCATCCATATCGCGCCCTCTTTTTACAGTTGGCTGGTGAACTGATAAACCCCCGATTCGACGATATACACCGCATAGCCCTCTTTCCAGTGGAGAAACTTCACACCTGAAACGTTCGCCGTTTGCTGCCCGCCCTCCGTGACTGTTGCCACGTCTTCTGTGGGTACAAAAACCATTGCACCCGTATTTGGCGGAACCACAATATGTAGCGAAAACGTTTTGTTCCTGCTCTTCCACGTGCTCTCGATTCTCCCCCTCGCTGAGTCATAGCTTGATTTAACCCACGTTATTCCCCCGCCCATTTTGGGGCCAATGATAAACTGTTTATAGCCGGGCCGAAGTGGATCGGGACGGATACCGGCGACCGAACCGAAGATCCACTCGAAAACGGAATTCATGCCGAGATGATTGAGACCGTTGATACCCGTATTCTTCGAGTCAAGCCCTTGATGCAGATCCCAGTTGCCGAAGCGCTCCCACATCGCGGTGGCCCCCCCCTCAATCATGGCACCGTAAGACGGCGCGGTCGGTTGCATCACGAGACGATAGGCCAGATCATGAAGCCCATTTTCTTCCAACGCTTTTAGGAGAAAAAGGGTTGTGATCGACCCTGTTGAGAAATGGTCGTCATTGTCGCGGATCGCCGCAAGCAGTTTTTCCAAAGCCGATTGGCGCAACGGTTCGGGGAGAAGGTTCATGCCCAGCGCCAGCGCGTAACAGGATTGCTCGTCGCCGGTCAGTGAGCCGTCGGGACGAAGATGCGTCTTCACAAAAGACGCCCGGACGCGTGCGGCCATTTCGGCGTATAGTTTGGCGTCTTCTTTTTTACCAAGCGCCACAGCCATGTGTGCGACATTCTGGGCAGAGTACGCCCACCAGGCGTGCGTGAACAGATCGTAAGGTGCCCCCGGACGGGCCTTCGCGGCCCTTGACCGCTTCGTCGGGGTGGCTAGCCAGTCGCCCACCCACGTGGCGATATATTTCTTTGTCGGCACATCGTCGGGGTTCTCGCGTTCAATCGCATCCATGAATCGCGCGGCCGCGCCGTAACTGAGCGCGAGGGTGCGCCGGTCGGCGTAGTTGACCCACAACCCCAAGGGCGTTGTGATGCTGCCGTCGCTCCACCCGGGTTCTCCGATCGCGTCTTTCCCGACCCCTCGCCACACCCCGGGCGTGTTGAGCCGGGCTGGCGCAATGCCTTCAGGCGTCAGGCAGTCCACGATGGCCCGGTTTTCATTGCCGCCAAATGCGGCGAAGTCGTAGAGGGTCGCGAGCGACTGAATCTCGTCCGTGAGGCAGTCCCCCAAGAAAGCCAGCCGCTCGTCGCGCCCGGCCACATCGACAACCAACCCGAACAGATTTGAGCGATACGCGCGGTCAACGATTCCAACCAGTTGGTTGAGCTTTTCGTCGGAGCAGGAGAACGTCGCTGTCTTCCGGAGATCGCTACCCAGTGCCAGCGCGTGGATGGTATGGATCGAATCGGACGACGGCACGCCGCTCACCTCCACGTAACGAAACCCGTGATAGGTGAACTTCGGCTGGAACGTCTGCGGGCCCCGTCCAGCAAGCACAAAGGTGTCGCCGTTGTTGTAAAGACCCGACAGGTTGCTCACGTACAGTTTTCCGTTTGGCTGGAGCGCTTCGGCGTAGCGGAGCCTGACCGTTGTCCCTGCTGGCCCGTCCAGCGTGATCCGGCACACGCCGGCCAAGCACGTTCCGAAATCGAACACGACATGGCCGGGGCGCGGTTCGCTTCGCGAAACAGGCTCGAGCGTATCCAACACGCGGATCGGCGGCATCGGCTGCGCCGAAAGTGCTGGCTCCGGAGTAACCGGCTGTTCAAACGCATGGATCCATCCCGTACGGTCCGTTAAAACCGGATCGTTCCAGCTAGGGACTTCTTTGCGTGCATCATAGAGCACGCCGTCGTACATCGAGGTCCGCCGCAACGGACCGTTGGTGTGACAAAGCCAGGTGCGATCCGTCGCGATCACCTCGCTTTGTCCGTCCTCATACGTCACCTCCAACTGAGCCAGCAGAGCTGTTTTCTCCGGACTGGCGAACCGCTTGTAACTGTCCGAAACGTCAAACTTGAAGCGGTTGCGGTGCCAGCCGTCCGCCAACATCGCCGCGAGCACATTCCTGTCGCGCTTGATCAGACCGCTCACGTCATACGCCTGATAGAGCGTGCGCCGATTGGGGACGGACAAGCCGGGCGCTAATTCATCGTCGCCCACGCGGACGCCATTGAGATAGAGTTCATAGCACCCCAGCGCCGTCGCGTAAAGCGTGGCGGAAAGGACACGCTTGGGGGCCGCAAAGTCACGGCGGAAAAGCGTGACCGGCCTTATATGATACGCGGCCCCGGGATCTGCCTCTGTCCGCCCGTCTGTCAGATAAGTCGCCGACCATCCGGACGCGCGGCTTTCCACCGAGTCCGTTGCCGTGACCGCCGCACCGAGCGCCACATTCGTCCCCTGGCTCAGCACCTCCAATTCCGCTAGCGCTAGTTTCCAGCCTTCTCTCCCTTCGTGCAAGGCCGTCCATCGATCTTGGGGTGCATCCCACACCTGCCGCCAGTTTCCAGACAGTTTTGTAGCCGTAAACCGCACCGCGCAGGCGCGAATCGGTACGAACGAATGAAAAACCGGTTCCAGCCCGGGGTTGGTCACGTCCGCCCGCGTCCGCCGCGAGCGCCGCTTCCGACGAGGCCACGAGTACCTGATACGCTGTCTGCCGCGCTCCGCGGCGAGAATCGGATAATTTTCAGCTCAACCCGGGAGAGACTGCGTCCACACAGATCGAATCCGACACATACTCACAGGTCAACTCAACGGGAGGGTATGGCGTAGCCCAACCCGTGCAAATCAGCGTCGCTGTCCAGATGGACAGTCCTGTACAAACATAATTTAGTCCCATTTTCAATACAGAGAAACCCCTATTTAGTGCCTTGTAGTACTGTTGTACCGCTTAGTACGTTACTTCCACAAGGCACAAATGCGCAAAAAGTTTAGACTAAATGCGAAGGGCTATGCATGGAACATGAGCCCAAACCTCATCCTTGAACACGGTGGCTATCGGCACCTAAAGAGCTTTCAGCTCGCGTAAGGCGTGACCATCCGCTTTTTGACCGTTCCATTGACACCAATAATCATGTGGATTATAATAGCTATAAAAATAAAGAGAGGTGCCCAATGAGAACCGTGCAGATGACCCTAGACGACGAGTTGGTAAAAACGGTGGACCGCGTGGTCAGTCGCCTACAAACGACCCGCTCCGCTTTCACCCGGGACGCACTGCGTGAGGCGGTGGCCTCTTATACCGTCAAACGGCTCGAGCA
>CAZSUM010000109.1:0-2260 GCA_964610015.1 uncultured Lentisphaeraceae bacterium | reverse complement strand
GCAAGACGAGTTCGGCAGTTGGGATGCAGAACAGGCTTGGGGTGACGAATGAAACGCGGCGAGGTTCGGTGGTACATGTTTTCGCATCCGGACAAACGACGCCCCGTTCTGGTGCTGACGAGAGAATCGATCCTCGATTATCTGGGAGAAGCCACCGTCGCCCCCATTACCCGAACCATCCGCGACATTCCCTCCGAGGTCGTGCTCAACGGGGAAGACGGAATGCCTCACTTATGCGCGGTGAACTGCGATCACCTGCAAACCATCACAAAGAACCGATTGGGCACCCTTATCACCACGCTGTCGGCTGCGAAGTTAGCGGCGGTTTCGCATGCGGTTCGTTTCGCGCTCAATCTGTAATGAAAAAAAAGACACTCAGCCTCCAGACGCGCATGCCGCGCGTGCTGCTCATCTTCCCGACCTCCATCCAGACCTGCCGATGGATGCTGCGCGGCATCCTGCGCTACGTCCACCTACACGGCCCGTGGGAACTGCACATCACCGAAGACCGCGAGGGTGAGCAGAAGTTGAGGCAGAGCAAGGCATGGGGCGGTACCGGCATCATCGGATACGTCCACAACAAGGCCCATGCCGACGCCGTACTGGCGGCCGGTGTGCCCGCCGTGATCGTCGACCCGCTCAAAGAGTATCTCATTTCCTCGCATCCTCTTTCTCGTTTCAGCCGCGTTTCGTGCGACAGCCGCGAAGTCGGGCGCGTGGCCGCCGACTACTTTCTGGAGCGGAACTATACGAACTTCGCGTTCGTCGGCGAGATCAACGACATCCACTGGTCGCACGACCGCGCCACGGCCTTTTCCGCCCGCATCTCGGAACACGGCTTTGAGAGCCACATCTACCCCGTGCTCACGGTACGCGAGCGGAACGACTTCGGCGTCGAGCAGAAAAGACTCTGCTCGTGGCTCAAAGCCTTGCCCAAACCCGTTGCGATCATGGCCGCGTGGGATGTGCGGGGGCGCCAGGTGCTGGATGCCTGCATGAAAGCCGGCATTCCTGTCCCACAGGAGGTCGCGGTTCTTAGCGTGGACGACGACGAGATCCTCTGCGAAACCACAAACCCGTCCATGTCCAGCATCCAGATGGGCGCGGAAGAGGCTTGTTACCAAGGCGCCAAGATCCTCGACGAACTGATGCGCGGCAAAGGCCAGCCGGGTAAACGGATTATCCCTTACGGAGCGGTGCGCGTGGTGACCCGCCGCTCGACGGAGGCTATTCGGATCGGCGACCCGCTGGTCGTCAAAGCGCTGGAGTTCATCTGGCTCAATGTCGGTACGCCGATGACGGTCGCCGATGTGGCCCGCCACCTGAGCGTCTCGCGCCGCCTGTTGGAGATACACACCCGCAAAGCGCTGGGACGAACGGTCCACGACGAGATCCTGCGCGTGCGCCTGGACCGTGTCCAGTCCCTGCTGAGGGACACGCGCATGACCGTCAGCGAAGTCGCGGACACCTGCGGCTTCGCCGGCCCCAGCCATCTCGGGCGGCGTTTTCAAAGCGCGTTTAAGATGACCCCTTCCGCTTTTCGTGCGGAGTGCCGCAAGCGGAATACAGGGTCGACCTAAAGGCATCAAAGGTGGCCCGCGACGTCTCGGCGCGGATCACGCAGGCACCGGGATGATTTTTCGCGCGGAGGCGCGGAGACGCAGAGGGTTTTGCATGGCCGATGCCGGATGACGGGTAGGGACGGCTCCCCGAGCCGTCCGCGGCTGGGGTGTACCCCGGCCCTCCCGTGAGTCGGTTGCCCAATATAAAGGAGGCGCTTGCAAAACGCCTCTGCGGCTCACCGCAGGTTCGCCCTCCATGAAAAAATCCGCCGTTATACCCGAAGCTGGAGGGCGAGGCTGTGCCGAGCCGTTGGTCACAGCTCGCGGATGCGGAGGAAGCGGAAGCGGATCGAGGCGTCGCCGTGCTTGCACTGCAGGCCGATGCGGCCTCGGGTCGGCAGCTCCGCCCACGGCCGGCTCAGCCACGGCGGGATATCCGTTCCGTCGGGTTTTTTTGGCCGACGTCCACTGCGACAGATCCGTGTCCACGGTGATCTCGCCGTTCACCGCGACCGTGATGTGCTTCCCTTGCGCGGTCACGGTCATGCGGTTCCACTCGCCCGCAGGCTTCACGTTGTTGACTTTCGGCGGCAGGTGACCGTACAGTCCGCCGTTTTTGGTGAACGGCGCCTTTTTGGCCCAATGCGGGTCGTTGTCGTCGAGAATCTGGATCTCGACGGCGTTCGGGATCCAGTTCG
>CAZSUM010000108.1:6088-8690 GCA_964610015.1 uncultured Lentisphaeraceae bacterium | reverse complement strand
GACATAAGAACCTGAATCTTACGTGTCTGCCAATTCCACCACGGGTGCGCAAAAGTGAACAGGAGTATGCCATATCACGGAGTGGGCCGTCAACCCCCAACAAATAAAATTGTCGGTCGAAAATTGGCGGGTCAATTGACAAAGTAACGTGCACCCCACGCAACATGCGTTGACAGATTGGTGCAAACTATGGGAAGCTTCCAACATGATCAATTGAGTCGAACGCCTTAGCGCTTGCCTGAAGGAGAGCGATGAAATTAACATTCTGCACACTAACGATCTGTGCGATGGTCTTTACATCGATTTTGACCACCCGTGCGATTCTTCGGGGAGAGAGTCGGAGAATACGTAACACCTTTTTAACGGCCATGAAAGATCCAGAGGGTCTGGCTGAACGACAAGCAAACCTGCTCCAAAGACTGGATATGCTCAGCACGCAAATCGCAGCCCTCAATCGGCGGATTGAACGAATCGATGCCGATCAAGCGGACGGAGGAGTCTCCAAAAAATCTGAACGCTCAACCGCATCGCGTCTATCGGCACAAGAGCGGCACAATGAACAGACCGCGCAGTCGCTCAAAACACTGACGCCTCTTCCCAGTCTATTGAGCGAGCTGGCCCTCTATCTCGATCAGTCCATCACACATCTTGACGAGACCATCCTGCTGATGGCTGCCCCACAAGATCTCGACCTGCGACTCACCGCGATGGAGGATAAACTTGCTGATATTGATAGTTACTTTTCTCCGCTTTATTCATTTCTCGGGCTTGTCTATGATCCAAAGAAAGATGATTTGGTTCAACGCTACCCCTCGCTTGATTTGCGCGTCAACGCATTGAGCGAGGAGCTTGATGCAACCCGCAAAGACATTGCCGAACTACGTACTTGGCTAGGACCACGCACGATTGGGCCACCTCAGCAGCGCTAAACATTGTATTCGCAGACCATCCGGCACCCCCTACAAAAGCTGTTTTCCGTTTTCTTAACCGCGAAAATCTTTGCCTCCAACCCGCGTGACATGTCATACTAGTCAATTGTTATCGGGCTTATAAACAGAGTCATGTGCTTGGTATCTGTTACTTATGATCGTTGATATAAATCCATTTCATTTATTTATGACCCCTTGGTTTTGGTCTGCCTTTACTGGATGGACGTTTGCCCAAATTTGTAAAATGACCGTTGGGTTTGTTCGGACCGGTCAGATTGATTTCCGCTATTTGCTGAGTACCGGGGGCATGCCAAGTGCGCATTCGGCGCTGGTTTGTGGATTGTGTACTTCAATTGGCCTTACCGAAGGGTTTCACTCGCCGATTGCCTTGCTCTCTGCGGGCTTTGCCGCTATCACCATGTTTGATGCAGCAGTTGTCCGGCGTGCGGCGGGTCACCAAGCGAAGATTATGAATCAGATGATTGAGGAGCTGTTCAAACAGCACAAGCTCCGCCAGACACACCTCAAAGAGTTGTTGGGCCATACGCGCAAAGAGGTCTTTGCCGGTATGCTGGTTGGCATTTGCGTGGCGCTTTTGGTCGTACAGCTTTGGCCGACACTCTGAAGCGTGTGATCGTCAACACGCATCATTGCGGGTCGTTAGGGTCTAGCGCTTTTGATTCTGAAGATCCGTAAGATCTTCGTACAGTTTGTACTCTACGCTATCAATTAGCGCCTGCCAGGAAGCCTCAATAATATTTTCTGAGACGCCGACCGTTCCCCAATGACGGCTACCATCACTCGAATCAATCAGCACACGGGTCACGGCGCGGGTTGCATCCTCTGGATCCAGAATCCGAACGCGGTAGTCTGTTAGCGTAATCTGTTCGATTTCCGGATAGAACCGCGTCAACGCCTGACGTAGAGCCGCGTTAAGGGCATCAACCGGACCCGAGCCTTCACCCGCTGTCAGTTCCGTCTCGCCCTTGACCTTGACCTTCACTGTTGCTTCGGAAATACAGGGCTCCTGACTTCCGCGTTTTTCAACAATCACACGAAATCCCTCTAACTCAAAGAAGGGTTTGTGGGTATCGAGCACTTTTTGCAAGAGAATCTTAAAGGACCCATCCGCTGATTCGTAGGAGTAGCCTTTATTCTCGCGGGCTTTGACTGCATTCAGGATCTCGCGCATCTGATGTTTGTCAAATGCGGTCAGATCGATGCCCAATTCCGCAGCCTTGATCTGTACATTTGCCACGCCAGAGAGTTCCGAAACCAGCACGTGCCGTTCATTGCCCACTGACTCAGGCAGAATATGTTCAAAGGTACAGGGATTCTTCTGAATCGCGTTGACATGTGCGCCCGCCTTATGGCTAAACGCGGACCGTCCGACATAGGGTTGTCGCGGATCTGAGCGTTGGTTTGTCAGATCATCAGTCACTAATGCAACTTCGCGAAGTCGCCGCAAGCGCTTGGGCCCCACGCAGTGATAACCCATTTTGAGTTCCAGTGCTGGCAGAATGGTGACCAGATTGGCATTCCCTGAGCGCTCTCCATAGCCATTCACAGACCCCTGTACTTGCGTAGCCCCTGCCCGGACACTTTCCAGTGCGCCAGCCACGGCCAAGCCGCTGTCGTTGTGGGTATGGATGCCAACTTCCACGCCGGGAAAC
>CAZSUM010000108.1:2452-6078 GCA_964610015.1 uncultured Lentisphaeraceae bacterium | reverse complement strand
CGCCGCGCAGACAACCTGCGTTACTTCGTAAAACGTGTTCGGCAAACAGCCACCATTGGTATCGCACAGGACAATTCCGGCAGCCCCTTCACGCACTGCGGCACCCAGCGCTTGAAGCGCATAGGCCGGATCAGCTAGATACCCATCGAAAAAGTGTTCGGCATCAAAAAAAACCTGACGTCCTTGGGCTTTGAGATACCCAACCGTATCCGCAATCATCTGCAAATTCTGTGGGCCGGTTGTGCGCAGAACATCCGTAACATGCAAAAGCCAAGCTTTGCCGTAAATCGTTACCCATTCAGTTTCAGCCGCAAGCAATCCGGCCAGCTGAGGATCTGCTTCGACATCCAACCCGACGCGACGCGTGCTGCCAAAGGCTGTGATACGCGTGTGCGTCAAGTGCTCCTTGCGGATATCCTCAAAAAACTTCCGGTCACGAGGATTAGAGCCCGCAAAGCCACCCTCGACATAATCAATACCGAACTCGTCCAACAATTGCGCAAAGCGCACTTTGGCAGAATCCGAGAAAGAGATCCCCTCACCCTGCGCGCCATCGCGAAGGGTCGTATCGTACAGAGAAATTTTCCGGGTTTGCGTAGAGGTTGCGCTCATGATTGAATAGGATCGTTCCGACTGTTGTTAAAAAAACGCCTGATAAAGAGCCTGAACCGCCTTGGCCCGCTGCTCGGCTTTGACGCCGAACATCATACTGATCTCTGATGACCCTTGGTTCATCATTTCGATATTCACGCCCGCATCGGAGAGCGCTTGCGTAGCCTTAGCCGCCATACCAACGGTATAGTAAAGGCCCTCACCCACCACCATCACCATGGCATAGCCCCGATCCACCAAAACCGAATCGGGGTTGAGGTCACGGCGTATACGCGCGATGACGCGGTGTTCACGTGTCGGGTCAAAATCCTTATCTCGGACCACCACCGACACGTTGTCGATGCCAGAGGGCATGTGCTCATACGAAACGCCTTCCCACTCCAGAATCTGAAGGAGCTGACGTCCAAAACCGATCTCTCGATTCATCATGTACTTATCCACAAAGATATTGCAGAAGCCGTCATCGCTGGCAATGCCCACCACACTACCGGCCAGCACACGACGCGATTGTACAATCATGGTGCCCGGCTCATCCGGATGATTTGTGTTGCGCACGTTGATGGGAATGCCCGCCTTGACTGCAGGAATCACGGCCTCATCATGAAACACCCCAAACCCGGCATAGGAAAGCTCCCGCATCTCGCGATACGTCATGGCTGTGATTCCCTGCTTCACATCCGGCACCAAGCGTGGATCAACAGGGTAGACCGAGTCGACGTCGGTGAAATTCTCGTAGACATCCGCCTTGACTGCGGCAGCCAAAATCGACCCGGTGATGTCTGAGCCACCACGTGGGAATGTCGCGACTTGGCCCTCTTTGGTGTATCCAAAAAAGCCGGGAAACACCACGATCTCATCACGATCGCGCAATGTCGTGGCTAAATACTGATAAGACTCCTCCAACAGTTGCGCATTACCATAGTCGGTACTCAGAAACATGCCTGCTTCACGCGGATCGAGATAGACGGCCTTGACCCCACGGGCTTGGAAGGCCTGTGCGACCAACTTGGCGCTGTTATCTTCACCCGCTGCCTTCATGCAATCCATGAAGATCCCGCGATGCGACATATCGCCAGCCAGGCGAAACCGTAAGTTTTTCTCAATCTCCGCCGTAATGCCAATCGGGAGTTTCAAATCACGCTGAATCTCGGCATACCGTGCGATGATAGCCTCCAACGTCAACTCGTACTCTTGTTGCGCCAGCGCCTGCTCCGCACAGGTAATCAGCAGATCCGTAACTTTGGTATCATCCTTGTCGCGCTTACCCGGCGCGGAAACAACGACAATCCGACGGTCTGGATCGGCCAGCACAATATCAACAATCTTGGTTACCTGTTCAGCACTGGCAACAGATGACCCTCCGAATTTACAAACCTTCATCTGATACTCCTCAAATCATCCTCAACTTGACTGGATCTTCACACAACAAACTGGACTCGCGGATATCCCGCAACGCTTCTTCCAGAGCTGTCGCCTGCGCCGCATGCGTCAGGATCACAACAGGCACATATCCAGAAGCTTCCTGCCCTAATGGGGATTCTTTTTGGGTAGCCGCGAGAATGCTCACCCCATGCTTGCCTAGTATCGTGGTAATCAAACCCAAGGCACCAGCTTGATCGCGGACCATTAACCGCACGTAGTAGCGGTTGACGATTTCACCAGCCGGCCGCATGGTCAAGACATCTTCATGGTTTGTCAGGCACACCCCGCGTTGATAACGCGTTTTTCCGGCAAGCAGATTGCGGGCAATATCGCCGATATCGCCAATCACCGTACTCGCTGTCGGAGTGCGTCCAGCACCACGACCATAGAGAAGCGTATCGCCGCTCAAGTCACCGCGCACCATCACCGCATTATAGACATCGCTAACTGAAGCGAGCATATGATTCAAAGGCACCAACGTAGGATGCACCCCGACCTCTATCTCGTCGCCATCGCGCCGCACAACCGCCAAGAGCTTGATCCGATAACGAAACTCCGCGGCATACTGCACATCCATACCAGAGAGGTTACGAATACCCTCCACCTGAACCTGCTGCATTGGAACATGAAACCCGTACGCCAGCGAAGCAAGGATAATTGCTTTATGTGCTGTGTCAAAGCCATCAATGTCGAGACTAGGATCTGCCTCAGCATACCCGGCCTGTTGAGCATCGTGCAATACCGTTTCAAACGGCAACCCCTCATTTTCCATGCGCGTAAGGATATAATTGCACGTTCCGTTCAGAATGCCGTAAATACGCTGGATCTCATTACCTGACAATCCTTCGCGCAGCACACGAATGATCGGGATTCCGCCCCCAACGCTAGCGCCGAAATAGATATCCACGCCATTGCGCTCAGCCGTACCGAAAATTTCATTGCCATGCTCAGCCAGCAACTTTTTGTTTGCGGTCACCACCGCCTTGCCAGAGTTGAGGGCTGCCAAGACCAGTTTTTTGGCCACACCCGTACCGCCAATCAACTCTACAATGATTTTGACCTCTGGATCGTTAATCACCGACATCGCGTCGGTTGTCAGCAAACCAGGCTCAACAATGACCCCGCGATCACTCTCAATATCAAGATCCGCAATACGCTTGAGCACCAATTCAACGCCCAGACGACGCGCCATGACTTTACGGTTCCGCCGCAAGCCATCGACCACACCTGCGCCCACGGTCCCAAATCCTAAAAGTCCGACTCCAATCTGCTTCATACCTTATCTCGTTTCTTCCGCATACCTGTTCAAAAAAGAGTGTTTAATATATATAAAATCAGCGTGTTAGTACAATACCAAACCTGCATCGGGCAAGTTGCGGAGCACCTCTCTGATTCTTTGGCCAAGGATGTCCTCAAAAGAAATAAGCGCTCTGTCGACTCGGAAAAGCGAGACCACAAAAGCCAGCGCAAGCACAGCGGAACAGGTGCAGAGACAAGATTCGGGGGGTGTAAAGATGGGGGCTCTACAGAGACACCCTCGCCCTCGCTTTTTTTATGGGCACGAGCTTAGAGCGTTGGCGAGTCCTCTTCAG
>CAZSUM010000108.1:1578-2442 GCA_964610015.1 uncultured Lentisphaeraceae bacterium | reverse complement strand
TTCAGCTACATCGGCAGAAGCATCCTCATAAAGCGGCTCCACATCGTCCGACGCTGATATACCCGTACCGAGAATCTCGTTCACAGCACCATTCGAAACCTTCTTGGACTCCGTTTTTGAGTCCGCGCCTGTCGCAGGAGTCCGATTAAAAAGCGTTTCAGGCTGTTCAGAAGGGTTCTTATTATCCTCGGGCTTCTTCTCTTTACGGTGAATCGCATTGCGTTCAGCGGCTCTGGCGCGCTGTAAGGTTGGATCCAACTCGTTAAGCTCCTTGAGACTGCTCAACCCAAAATGGTCTAGAAACGTGGCGGTCGTGCCATACAGGAAGGGACGTCCCGGCAGTTCGCTACGTCCCACAATACGAACCAAATGTAACTCCATTAGCGCTTTGACGATATGATCAACCGTCACCCCACGAATGGCTTCAACTTCGGATTTGGAGATCGGCTGTCGATACGCGATGATCGCCATCGTCTCCAATGCGGGGCGCGATAATCGGTTTGGGCGGTCAATATTGAGTAGGTTACGGACCCAACGGCCACAACAGGCCTGAGTTTGAAATCGGAAAGCGCCATTCACCCGCGTCACCTCAATCCCCAACTCCATCCGTGCCAGATCTTTTAAGAGTCCTTCCAATGCGTCGTTGACCTCGCGCGGTGATGCGTCGGCAAAGAGCCGTACCGTCTCTTCATCCTCTCCCGCACCTTCTGCCACCCGCTTCAGACACGTACGAATCTCTTCGACTGTCAACGAATGGTTCGCGCCAAACAATAACGCACCCACAACCTGTTGCAGACTTGAGGGCATGGGCACTTTTACATCATCAGCCTTGGACATGTTCGCCTCCTCCGATCACGGGCGCTG
>CAZSUM010000108.1:0-1568 GCA_964610015.1 uncultured Lentisphaeraceae bacterium | reverse complement strand
CTGACACCGCATCTAATCTGGGCGTTTCAGCGGAAAGAATCAGAATTTCATGGAACGCCTCGTTCTGCCACAGGGTGATCTGCCGCAAACGTAACAGTTCCAACAGTGCCAAAAAGGTCACAATCACCTCGCCCCGATGTGATTCAGGGTTGAACAGTTTAGAAAAGACCACCTGCGTTCCTGCGCGTGTCTTGCTAAGAATGGACTCCATTTTATCCGGCACCGACCAACGAATCGGCTCGATGTAGCTGAGCGGTTCCATCGGCGTACGCGTGAGCACCTCTTGAAAGGCCGTCAACAAATCAAACAAGCCAATATCGCCCAGCGCCTGACCCGTGTCAGCCGGTTCTTTTTCAAAGACCGGTTGTTCCCCGCCAAACCCGAAAGCTTCCGCTTGCATGGTTTCCAGCACCAATAATTGTCCGGCAGCGTCTTTGAATTTTTTATATTCTACCAGTTGACGCACCAGATCCAACCGAGGATCAACCCACTCCTCTTCGCTCTCTTCGGAGGCGATACGCGACTCCAGTGGAAGCAACATCCGGCTCTTGATCATCATCAGCGTGGCGGCCATGACCAAGAACTCGCCCGCAATGTTCAGATCAAGCATGCGCATCATCTCAAGATACGACAGATACTGGGTGGTGATCTTTTCAATCGGAATGTCGTAAATGTCGAGTTCCTCACGACGAATCAAGTACAGCAGTAGATCCAGAGGGCCTTCAAAGACCTCTAGATCTACTTTGTAATCATCCTGAATCAGCTCTTCAAGAGACATGGCCAGTCCTATACCAATCCCACGGCACGCCGTGCTCTGTCGACCGTTTTGGCAGACTCAGCGCGGGCTTTTTCAGCACCTTTGCGCAAAACCTCCTCAACATAGTCAGGGTTGCGACTCAGCTCTTCGCGCTTGGCGCGAAACGGAGCAAAGGTCTCTTCAAAGATCGCGGCCAAGGCCTTCTTGGCATGACCATATCCATAGTTTCCCCCGCGATAATTGGCCACCATCTCTGCGCGTTGAGCCTCGTTTGCAAAGAGTTTGTACAGCGAGAAAATGGAACAGGTTTCAGGATCTTTAGCGTCTTCCAGCCCTTTACTATCCGTCACAATTTTCATTATTCGCGCACGAGTCTCCTTGGGATCGCCAAACAGCTCAATCGTGTTGCCATAGCTCTTCGACATCTTCTGTCCATCGAGCCCAGGCACCACAGCCACCTCGTCCGGGATATACGGTTCCGGCACCGTAAAGACCTCGCCATACTCGTTGTTAAACTTGATTGCGATGTCGCGGGTCACCTCTAAGTGCTGCTTCTGGTCACGCCCCACAGGCACCACATTGGATTGATAGATCAGAATATCCGCCGCCATCAGCACCGGATAGGCAAAAAGTCCATGAGTGGGCGCAATTCCCTTGGCGATTTTATCCTTGTAGGAGTGACAGCGCTCGAGCAAACCGACTGGCGTAACGATCGAAAGCAACCAAGCCAGTTCATGGACCTCAGGCACGTCGCTCTGACGGAAAAAAACCGTACGTTGGGGATCCAGCCCACAGGCCAAAAAGTCCAACG
>CAZSUM010000107.1:0-8702 GCA_964610015.1 uncultured Lentisphaeraceae bacterium | reverse complement strand
TGGAGCGTTGGCTCTCCTGAACCGCTGGCGGTGATGAAATCAACAGGCGGGTGCGATGCGAGCAAGGCGCGCAATTCATCCAACACCTCTTGTATCGGTGGTGAGTCAGAACGCGTGATCGTGGTCGTGGGTGTTGGACCGAGTTGACAAAATCTGCAATTGAGCGAGCAGGTTTTAGGTGTTGCAAGATCAATACCCAACGATTGGCCATAACGGCGTGATGCAACTGGGCCGAAGAGATAACGAGGGGTATTGATTGTCGAGTTCAAAGACACATTACCCCACTTTGCAAAACGCATCTATTTTTTTGTTTTCGCCAAAAATAATCAGTTTGTCATCTGGTAAAATGATCTCATCTGCAGAGGGAATAATCAGGTCACGAGGTTGCTCGGGATCTTTGTTGATGCGACGCAGACAGAGTACGGTAACACCAAACTTATTTCTGACTTTTGACTCCGCCAGATTCTTGTTTCGCAGAAGATCGGGGACGTCAATTTCAGCGATATTGAATCCATCAGAGATTTCAAACAGATCCATTGACCCGTGCGCGAGGAGCGAACGCGCCAATCGGCGTGAACAATCTCGGTTGGGATAGACCACTAAAGAGGCACCCACGCGTTTCAGAATTTTTCCCTGCTGTAAGGAACTGGCCTTAACAACAACATTTGGGATCTCAAGGTCTTTGCAGTTAACAGTCGCGATGATGCTTGCCTCAAGACTTCCAATGGCAATGACGACGATGTCGCACGCTTTAAATCCGGCATCCTCAAGCGTTCTTAGATTGGTTGCATCGCCTTTGATGGCACGGGTCACATATTCTGAAAATTCCTGAACGGCCTCCTGATTTTGATCCATCAGTAGAACATCCGCACCATAAGCAACCAGACGTTCCGCTAAGGTGGACCCAAATTGTCCTACGCCAATAATGCCAATTCGTTTCATGTGAGGGCTCGTCTTGTGTTAGGTGTTAACAACTATCGCCTATGCGGAAAAGTAGGCGGTGACTCTTACGCTTGGGTAAGCGCTTGATTTAGGTCAGCGAGGATATCGTCCGGATGTTCAATACCAACTGACAGGCGGATCATTTCTGGACGAATTCCCGCAGCCGCGAGTTGCTCATCCGTGAGTTGGCGGTGCGTTGTGCTGGCCGGATGCAACACGCCAGTGCGTGCATCTGCTACGTGAACCACAATGGCAACAAGATGTAGACTATCCATAAAACGAACGGCGGCTTCACGTCCACCTCGAACACCAAAGGAGATCACGCCACAGGTGCCCTTCGGTAAATATTTTTTGACGAGATCGGCTTGAGGGGCACCGGGTAACCCGGGGTAGTTCACCCAAGAGACGGCCGGATGTTTTTGAAGAAAAGCCGCAATGGTTTCTGCATTCTGGCAATGCCGCATCATGCGCAGGTGAAGGGTCTCCATACCAAGATTCAGCAGAAAGGCATTCATCGGTGAGGGCGTGCTTCCCAGATCACGCATCAATTGTACACGAGCTTTGACGATATAGGCGGCTGCTCCGAAAGCTTCCGTGTAGATCAGTCCGTGGTAAGAGGGGTCAGGTTCGGTCAGTCCTGGGAACTGATTGCTTGCTTTCCAGTCAAAACGACCACTATCAACGATCATGCCACCCAGTGCAACAGCGTGACCATCGAGATATTTGGAGGTTGAGTAGGTCACAATATCCGCACCGAAATCCATTGGGCGACACAGCACTGGGGTTGGGAATGTGTTGTCAACAATCAGAGGTAGGCCGTTGGCGTGGGCGAAGTTTGCAAAACGTTCAATATCCAGAAGCGTGAGTGCTGGGTTCGCGATGGTCTCCCCAAAGATCAGTCGTGTATTAGGGCGTAGGGCGGCACACAGGAGATGATCCGACGCCATAGGATCAACATAGGTTACCTCAATACCCATTTTTTTTAGCGTAACGCTAAACAGATTAGTGCTACCCCCGTAGAGCGCACTGGAGGCAATGAAGTGATCTCCACTGTTACAGATGTTCAGAATTGCGATCAGCGCGGCGGCCTGACCCGCTGATGTCATCAGGGCGCCGACGCCACCTTCGAGTGCAGCAATTTTATTTTCAACGGCCTCTGTGGTGGGATTGCTGAGGCGGGTATAAAAATGACCGGCACACTTGAGATCAAAAAGATCTCCGACCTCTGCACTACTATCATATTTGAAGGTGGTGCTTTGATAAATGGGAAGCACACGAGGCTCACCGTTTTTGGGTTGCCAGCCGGCCTGTACGCAAAGAGTGTCAAGATGGGTAGACATAAAAGACCATGTATAGTGTGTTATAGGTAATGGGCCCACATGTTTCAGAGCTGCGCAAGCTTCAGGTTATGACCTTAACCTTAACCCACGACGATTTCCTCTTCAGGATACTGGATCCACTGACCTTTTTCGCGATTACCGATAATCAAAACAATGGACAGCGGACCGAGTCGCCCGATAAACATGCAAAATATAATAACACAGCGCCCGATTGTGGACAACGCTTCGGTATGATTGATCGAGAGCCCGACAGTTGCAAAGGCAGAGATGGTTTCAAACATGAGCCGGGAGGCTTCTCCCGGAAGAATAGGGGCTTCTGTAAAAAGGAGGATGCCGTAGGCTGAAATAACAAAAGAGGCGGTAACAAAGACCATGACAAACGCCTGTCGAACAACCGCAAAGGGCAGGGTTCGCGTGAAGAGTACGGTGTCAGCTCGATTACGGCACATGGCAATCAGAGTCATGACCAGAACGACCAGTGTGGTGGTTTTTAATCCACCAGCGGCTGAACCCGGCGAGCCGCCGATCAACATGAGCAGTGCGGTTGTAAAGCGTGTAGACTCCTTAATGGCCTCCATGGGAACTGCGTTAAAGCCTGCCGTTCGGGGGGTAATGCTGTGAAAGAGAGCGCAATTAAGTTTTCCAAGGAGTGGAAGCTGGGCCAATGTCCCGTTCCATTCCTCTAGAAGAAACAGGAGCATGCCGCAGAGAATCAGCACGGAGGTGATGGTGAGTACGGTGCGTGAATGTAGCGAGATACGTCCTTTTTGTCTTAGATCTTGCCGCCAGAATTTAAAGGAAACAAGATTGTAGAGAACAAGGAATCCAAGCCCTCCGATGACGATCAGCAGGCTGATGACGGGCAGGTAGAGAGGATCACGTGAAAAACCAATCAGGCTATTGGAATGAAGTGAAAACCCCGCATTGCAGAATGCGCTGACTGCGTGAAAGCCAGCATAAAACAGCGGGGCATGACCCGTTTGATCAAGCGCGTCAACGGGCAACAGTTCGCGATAACGGGTCCAGAGCAACGCAGTTCCAACACCTTCAAAGAACAGGGTAAAGCCAATGGTCCAGAGTAAAAGGGATTTGATACCACGCACCTGTCCAACACCATAGGCATTCATCAGGACAAACTCATTGCGGACACTGAGTCGGCGACCAGTGAGGATGAGAAGAAACGTTCCGAAGGTGGTGATCCCAAGACCGCCAAGTTGGATCATGATCAGCACAACAAGTTGTCCAAAGAAAGAGAGGTGTGTTCCGATATCGATGAGTGTCAGGCCTGTCACACAGGTGGCACTCGTGGCCGTAAAGAGCGCTGTTAAAAAGGGAAGACGCTGGCCTTGTGCACTCGAGATGGGCAGTGAAAGCAACAGCGTGCCGACCAAAATAACCAACATAAAACTAAAGGCCATTAAAGCGGATGGACTCAAACGATGCGGCAAATTCAGTTTTTGAAGAAGAAGGCTCATGGTGTGATTTCGGTCCGAGCTTCGAGGTCAGCCCAGCGTGCAAAGATTTTTTCAAGTTCGGCTTCAGCCGCAGGTAGACGTGCGGTGACAGCGGCGACCTCCTCCGATGTTTTACGATACAATTCAGCATCTCCAAGTTGTTCGCGTAGCGCGTGGATTTCGCTTTCCAGTGCGGTAATCTGTTCTGGGAGCATGTCGAGCTGACGTTTTTCTTTATAAGAGAGCCGTTCGCGTTGTTTTCGAGCGGTTTTGTCTTGGCGCTGTTTTTCTTTGTTGGCGTCATTTGCTGATAGCGCGGGTTGTGGACGTTGGCTCAACCAGTCACTATATCCGCCGGGATAGCGTTCGACCGTGCCATCGCCTGGCAGGACAAACGTACTGGTGACCACATTGTCGATAAAGCTTCGATCGTGACTGACTAAGAGCAGGGTTCCGTTGTAGTTGAGTAGCTGTTCTTCAAGAAGCTCGAGTGTTTCGATATCCAGATCGTTAGTGGGTTCATCCATGACCAGCAGGTTGCCAGGTTGGAGAAAAAGTTTTGCGAGCAACAAGCGGGCTCGTTCACCACCCGAGAGTGCCTTCACCGGTGTTCGTGCACGATCAGGTGTAAAAAGAAAATCGCCAAGATACCCGTAGATGTGCTTTCTGACGCCGCAAATAACCACTTCTTCGCGGTCTTCAGCTACATTTTCTTGGACGGTTTTTTCAATATTGAGTTGTCCGCGGAGTTGATCGAAATAGGCGATTTCAACACGCGCACCCAGAGTGATGCTACCTTGGTTGGCGGTGAGGCGTCCGCATAACAGATTGAGCAAGGTGGTCTTTCCAGAACCATTGGCACCGATAATACCGATCCGTTCGCCACGTAAAACCGTTGCTGTCAAATCGCGGATCAGCGGGGCTTCGCCCGGATAACCAAAGGTCACGTCTCTGATTTTCAGAATTTGCTCCCCTGAGGCGTCGGCAAGATCAAGTTGAAGGCGACTGACCCCCGTGGCATTGCGGCGTGATTTAAAGGTTTCGCGCAGCGCCATTAAAGATGCGACGCGACCTTCATTACGTGTGGTACGCGCTTTGACTCCGCGTCTAAGCCAAGCTTCCTCTTTGACAAGTTTCTTTGTTTGCCGTTGCCAATAGACGGCTTCATCGTTCAACAGCTCCTGTTTACGACGTATAAAGGTAAGGTAATCGCAGTCCCAGCCTGCGAGTTGGCCACGATCAAGATCCAGCACTTGTTTGGCCACTTGTTTGAGAAAAGCGCGGTCATGCGTCACAAAAAGGCAGGCGAGGCGTTGCCTTTGCAAGAAGCCTTCCAACCATTCAATCGCCTGAATATCGAGGTGGTTAGTGGGTTCGTCAAGGAGCAACAGATGGGGGGATTGCGCCAGTGCGCGAGCTAAGAGAGCGCGGCGGCGCATGCCGCCCGAGAGGGTCGCAAACGGAGCATCGCCATCCAGTCCAAGTTGGTCGATAAAGCGGGCTGCATCAGGGTTGTGATGTGTGTGGTCGCTTTCTTCGTTAAGTTGCTCAACGACCTCGGTCACTGTGCCTGGAAGCGCATCTGGCACGTCTTGGCTTAGGGTCGCGACACGCAGACCGGGTTGCCTGATAATCTCACCGCTGTCAGGTTTAATTATGCCTGCAATAATTTTTAACAGAGTCGATTTACCTTCGCCATTACGCCCTGTTATACAGGCACGGTGGTCGGATTCGATATTGATATTGATGGCATCCAATACAGTAGGACCACCATATTGAACGCTGACTTGACGTAGGGATATAAGAGCCATAAAGGGAACTTGTGGGGGTAGGGGGTTGGGTTATGTGTGTTTACAATGAGCACTGGTAAATCCCATCAGAGTTTGGGTAAGCAGTGCAGCGGTGAAATCTGGGTGAGACAAGGCTTTTATCGGGGCAAGTTCCACGACATCAAAGCCGACAATTTCGCGAGTAAGTGCAATTTGGCGTAACATGCGGATCACATCATACCAGAAAAGGCCACCCGGTACGGGTGTTCCTGTAGAGGGCATAAGGGCTGGGTCTAGGCCATCCACATCAAACGTGACATAAACTTTTTTAGGGAATCCGCGCGGAAAAAAGTGTCGTGTCATTTTGCCATCAGCAATGTCACTCGCGTCATAGCAGGCGATGGTTTTTTTATTTGCAATTCGGTACGCTCGTTCCTCCTGACTGACCGCACGTGTGGCAATCTGAATACAGGGGAAGCCAAGTTCGTGAATGCGTCGCATCACGCAGGCATGTGAGAGGGGCGATCCTTCATAGCTGTCACGTAGGTCCGCGTGTGCATCAAACTGGATAAAGCCGACGGAAGTCCCCTCTTCATGCAGGGCACGTGCGGCGCCGAGAGTAACGGTATGTTCGCCTCCAAGGATAACGGGGCATGCGCCATAGGCACGTGCCTGAGCAACACGTTTGGTGATGGCTTGAACCCATGCTTCTGCCTGATTGGATCTGGGGCGAACTGGGGGTTGTGTGTGAATGTTTCCTTCAGCGGGATGATTCTCCGTGTCACAGGCTTCAAGTTGTTGTGAAGCCGCGAGAATGGCTTGAGGGCCTTGTCGCGTGCCACCTCCATACGAGACGCTGATTTCCATGGGGACGGGAATGATGTGAAACTTAGCGGATTTAGCTGGAACCGGAGGAAACTCTGAGGCGAGAAAGGCATTTTTCATATTGTATTTCCTTGTGGGTCAAATAAGTCGAGAGAAAAGGGGGCGTTTTCGCAAACAAGGGTTAGGAGTCAGGGGGCGAGGGACGACGGAACGCTTGATCGCCTAGTTTTGCACGTAGGGCATCAACCGTTCGACAGAGCCGTTCCCGTTTCTTACGGTTTTCAATAGTAGGTTCAAAAAGAGTTTGTTGTTCCTGAAAGCTGTCGCAGAATCCGCTGACTCCGAATCCAATCAACCGGACCGAACGGGACACACGCTCAGTATTGAAGAGATGTACCGCCATTTTACGTAAAGAAAAATCGTCGCAGACAGGGGAACTGAACTGTTCTTGGCGGGTAATCGTTTGAAAGTCTGACCATCGGAGTTTCAACCGTCCGATAGAGGCGTAATATCCGTGACACCGAAGTTGTCTGCCAACATCCTCAGAGAGTTCTTTGAGGACGTCCCGAAGACAATCAGGAGAACAACAATCTTCGAGAAAGGTGTGCTCACGTGAGATACTTTTGATTTGAGAGGACGTCTCTACGTTGCGTGAATCATCGCCTATTGCAAGACGTTGTAGGTGTGTTGCGAGGGTTTTTCCTAAGAGCCTCTCAAGGGTGGAAGGATGGGCTTGTTGCAGGTCAGCAACGGTTTGAAATCCCGCCTGTTGCAGGGTCGTGCCCGTGACGCGTCCAACCCCCCAGAGGGCTTGGACAGGCAAAGATGCGAGAAATTCTTCAATGGCCTTTTGTGATTGCGGCATCACAAAAAGTCCATCTGGTTTAGCCTGCTCACTCGCCAGCTTAGCGAGAAATTTGTTATGAGCTACGCCGACCGATGCCGTGAGGTTCACTTCCTTCAGAATCGCTCCTCTAATCTTTTCCGCAATACAGTGCCCCTCACCAAACAACGTCCGAGAACCGGTGACATCGATGAAGGCTTCATCAATTGAAATCGGCTCGATTAAAGGTGAAAAGCGGGAAAAGATTGCGAACACGTGTTGTGAAGCCTCTTCATAACAGGCCATACGGCAAGGTGTAAAAATAGCATGCGGACAACGTTTGAAGGCTTCACACGAAGGCATAGCCGAACGTATCCCGAACTTACGGGCTTCGTACGAACAGGTGGCGACCACCCCGCGTTGGTCAGGTGGCGCACCTACAATGACAGGCTGACCCCGCCACTCAGGATGGTCTCGCTGTTCAACCGCCGCGAAAAAGGCGTCCATGTCGACATGTAAGATACAGCGTTCCATCACATCTCCCGGCGCATAGTTCCGTCCGGGGTGGGATTACGATTTGGCAGGTTGTTGCTGACCAGGAACGGGTTTGACCGGTTTCGCAGAAAGCATACATCCCAAGGTTCGTCCAATCAAACGTGGGGTCTGTTCAACCACAGCGTAAGATGAGCAATCCTGAATAACCTGTTGTACAATTTCCATCCCAAGTTCTTTATGCGCATTTTCACGTCCACGATATTGCAACGTGATTTTGACTTTGTGGCCCTCCGCAAGAAATTCTTTAATCTGACGCAGTTTATGGGCAAGATCATTCGCATCCACGCTTGCGTGAAACTTAATCTCCTTAATTTGCGTCGTTTTTTGATTCTTGCGGGCCAGCTTGCGCTTGACCCCCTCCTCGTAGCGGAACTTACCGTAATCCATAATTTTACAGACTGGCGGCTCGGCATTGGGTGAAACCTCTACGAGGTCGAATCCCTGTTGGTCAGCGAGGCGTTGTGCCTCACGTGTTGACATAACCCCCAACATATCTCCGTTGGCGTTGATCACGCGTACATTTGGGACTCGGATCTTAAAGTTGACTCGTGTAAATGATGCGATAGCTCACCTCCATTGTTGGGCCGTTTTTACGGCACCATTTTTTTTACTGACCATCCGGCTGCGCATGTAGCGCAGTCTGGAAAACTGCCATGAACGCATCAGGCGTCATGGCTCCTTGATCTCCGTGTTCGCGACTTCGTACAGAGACAACTCCGGCCTCCATGTCGCGACCACCCACCACCAGCATAAACGGCACTTTTTCAAGCTGTGCTTTACGTATTTTTGCGCCGAGTTTTTCATTGTCGGCATCAACGCTCACACGCACATCAGCAGCACGCAGTTGAGTTGCAATGCCCTGTGCATAGTCGATCTGGTTGGAAGTTATTGGGAGGAGACGAACCTGTTCTGGCGCGAGCCAGACAGGAAATGCTCCTGCATAATGCTCAATCAAAATACCGAAGAAACGCTCTAAACTTCCCAACAAGGCACG
>CAZSUM010000106.1:0-8729 GCA_964610015.1 uncultured Lentisphaeraceae bacterium | reverse complement strand
GGCGTCTTCTTCACCGACGAGACTCAGTAAGGAGAACCCTCATGACAACGCAAGCCATTCCACGTGCTCAATCGATTCGTCACTTCGACAGTGCCGCTGACTATCGTAAAAATTTTATCATTCAAGATCAGATTGATCGCTATCTTCCCAATGGTAGACATTTTATTGATGAAGCAGAAATTGCCTCGCAGTTGAGTCGCGCTGCGTCTCTACCTTCGAATGATCCAGTCCGTATCCGTGAAATTCTCGCTAAATCGCGTGCCATTGAAACGCTTCTGCCTGAGGAAACCGCAGCTCTGATCCAAGTGACTGATCCTGCGTTGCTGAACGAGATGGAAGAAACAGCACTGGCAATCAAGCATGCCGTTTACGACAACCGCATCGTCATGTTTGCACCTCTGTACATGAGCAACCTCTGTGTCAACCGTTGCGCCTACTGTGGATTCAGTTGCACGAATAGCGAACAGAAACGCCGGATGCTGACCATGGATGAGGTTAAAGAGGAGATCAACGTCCTAGCAGGTAAGATTGGCCACAAACGTCTAATCGCCGTTTATGGTGAACACCCCGACACCTCTACCGACTATTTTGCCGAGACCATCCGAACCATTTATGCGAATCAAGTGAAATCACCCAAAGGTAAGCCCGTGGGCATCCGCCGCGTCAATGTCAATGCCGCTCCGTTGCCGATTGAGGATCTGCGCGTACTCAAGCAGGTCGGCATAGGAACTTTTCAGGTCTTTCAGGAAACATATCACCGCGAAACCTATGCACGCCTACACCCCGTTGACACAGTAAAGGGCAATTACGACTGGCGCACGACAGCCTTTCACCGTGCAATGGATGCTGGTGTCGACGATGTTGGCATGGGCGTTTTGTTCGGACTTTACGACTGGAAATTTGAATTGCTCGCTTCGCTCTATCACGCTCGCGATTTGGAACGCCAGTTTAATATCGGTCCGCACACGATCTCCTTTCCCCGATTGGAACCAGCCAGTGGAACCGACCTGCCAATCACCTCGCCTTATCTGATTGATGATGCCACCTTCCGCCGGATCTTGATTATCACACGGCTCTCGGTCCCCTATACGGGGATGATCGTAACGTGCCGCGAAAAACCGGCATCACGGGACTCGTTTGTTCGATGCGGCATCACACAAATGGATGCCAGCAGCAACATCGCAATCAAAGGCTATAGCGATTTTGACAGTGAAACTCATCAGGAAAAGGACCGACAGCAATTTGTGCTCTCTGATACCCGAACCCTTGAGGAACTGATTGTGCACCTAGCACGAGAGGGGATCATCACCTCCTTCTGCACGGCTGGGTACCGCTGTGGGCGAACCGGCGGATGCATTATGGATGCACTCAAAACAGGGAAAGAGGGCAAGTTCTGTAAAATCAATGCCGTGCTCACCTTCCGCGAGTGGCTCGACGATTTCGCCAGCGCCTCAGCGCATGCGGTCTGTGACCCCGTGTTGGCGCGTGAACTGGAGGCCATTAAAGCCACATTGCCCAAGTTTTATCCAACTGTCAAAGAGCATTACGATCGTATCTGTAATGGAGAGCGTGACCTCTTTTTCTAATGCGGGCAGAGTCCGCAACCCTCACCCCAGCCCTCTCCCAGAGGGCGAGGGAGATGGCAACAACGTGTTTTTTAGCGCTGTTCATCGGCCGTAATGCACTAACAGTTAAACGCCATGCTCTCACTTTTAATTCGAATGCTTCCGCTGGTTCTATTGGCACTGGCAGGGTACGTGTTAAACCGCTTCAGATGGATTGACGCGACTTTTAATCGTCAGCTCTCTCTGATCATGTTTAACCTGTTCTACCCCTGCCTAATCATCAGTGCCATTGTGCGCAACTTCACCTGGGCGAGCCTACTACAAAACAGCTTGGTGCCAGCAGGAACTGCGGGCATCTTGCTGACTGGTTGGCTCATCGGGTTGCTCTTGCGGCCTTTCCTAAAAAAACACCCGCCTGAGACACGGCGTAGTTTTCATTTTATCTGTCTCATGAACAACTACTCGTTTCTGCCGATCCTGATGGCTGCATCGCTGTGGGGTGAAAAAGCCGTGGCCTTAATTATCTTCGGTAGCCTTGGCGCTGAGTTGTGTGTGTGGACATTGGGTGTGGCGACCTTGACTGGTCAGAAAAAACTCTCTGGTTTTCTTCGCCATGTGATGAGTCTCCCGATGGGAGCCCTCCTCTTTACCTTTATGATTCTGGGTGTACAGCATTTTTGCAAACAACACGCCTGTATCCCAGCTGAAGGCACGTTACCCCATGAAATATTGACGACCCTGCTGGAGACCTGCCGCATGGCGGGCGCCGCAACCATCCCTGCCTCCGCTTTGGTGTGCGGTTCACGGATCGCCATGTTGCACCCTTCGAAAATGTTCTCTTTGCTTATCGCGGGCATCAGCACACTACGGCTGGTGATTATTCCCGCGCTGTGTATTGGCGGACTGATGCTCATACCCATGTCACAGGAAATTCGCCGCGTGTTGATGCTACTGGCTGTGCAACCCGCCGCGATGGTCAGCGTGCCCTTGGCTGAAGCCTATGGTGGCGATGCGGACTTTACCGCCGCCGCGATTCTCGCCACGCATATTCTCTGCCTCGTCACCATCCCCTTGTGGCTCGCAATCGCCTTGTCATCGTGAATGCCCAAACGTCTTTGAAGGCACAATGATCAAATTCCGCATCGTAGCAATTTCTCTTGGCATTTCCGAATCCCACCCCACCCCCGATAGCCAGCGACAACGGATCGAAGCACACAAACTGAGCCTGATGACATCACTGCTCAGGTCTGCGAATTTTCCCAAAATATCGTGCACCGTAGATTATACCTGCATGCACATGAACTCATTGCGCATGACGCGCTATCTTTAGGGCCTTACGGCCGATGAACAGCGATAAAAAACATGTTGCCATCTCCCTCGCCCTCTGGGAGAAAGCTGGGGTGCGGGTTGCGGGCTCTGCCCGCATTAGTTAACAGAAAAAGGCACACACTGAGTCACAGCCAGAAGTTTCCGACTGGCATCCTCCCGTTCCACGCACCCAAGAATCAGCTGCCCAGACTCTCCTGTTTTCAGCACGGAGGGATCAACACTAAGTTTAACCGTCACCCAATCTCCACCGTTTTTTACGGGAACATGTGTAACTGACACACCTCTTTCGGGAGAGACCACGATCAGGTCACAGGCATGCTTCAGCCGGGGCACGAGTCGCTCACTCAGCAAATTTAAGAAAACGGGCTTTTTGCTCAAAAGTGTCACGGGCTTTTTCTTGGGAACCTTTAAACTCATCGCATCCAGTCGTGGCGTCACCTTTGCGGCAACGCTACCCAAAGGGACCACCTGCGGTCCTTGTGCACCGTTTTCATAGCGTACGGGCGTAACCAAGCGTTCGACAGGCCGACCCTCAATCATCCCAACGGCGATCAGCGACAACTCAAACACGTTCCGCGGATAACGCACCCCTTCGGTTGAAACCGTCATCAGACAAGCATTGGTATGAGCCGGAATCAAACCTCCTTGAGACGCGATACTCAGAGGAGGCAAAGATACGGCGACGTGCACCTCATTGCTAAACCCATTGTATCGTTGTACTTCAACCCTCACCAAGGCACTCCCATCTACTGGGATATTGAGTGAAGCTGGCGTCAGGGTTGCGGTAAAGCCGGGTGCTTTTGCCTCACCCGACAATTCAAAGCGTAACTCCGGCAAGGCCCAAGCTTGATCGATCAAGGCAGCCAGACACAAGGCACTGTTTTTCCCGCCAGTAAAGAGCCGGACCTGTTCTTGTGGCAGATTGTACCCATTCAATCGGACATTCAAACTACGTCCCTCGATTGCCGTAACGGGTGTAAAACTCGTTACCAGCGGCACGGTTCCCAACACAATCCGATAGACACACGCATCGCCCCCCGTTTCCGAAGCAATCCGTAAAAAGTAGTCATCCTCTTGTGGGGCTTCAAAGATCCGTACTGGCGCAGTCTCTAATCCATAGGTGTGCCCCCTTTCAAAGGGGTTCCCGTTTTTATCGGTAAAAACAAGCTGCGGCTTAAAACGTGGGGCGAGCATCACCTGTGACTCGCTAAACGCAACCAACACCTCACCTTTTGCGGCATGAAAGCGATACGTATCTTCTCCCTTTTCATGGATACGCCCATTCAGGTAGCAGGGTAGCGATGTAACCTCGCCCCCACCCTTCTTGGCACGGTTGCCGATTTCTTCACTCGACTCTGGCAGGGTTGCAAGCTGAAAACGTATGGGTTCGCCAAGCCCCTCGGTTGACACCAATCGTAGATAACGGAGACCCGGTTCAGCATGTTTATCAGCGGTCACTTTAAACCGATAACGATCTGGCAAGATACCCGTAACGGGCGTTTCTTTAGTGTGCGAGATAACCCCCTTTGAGGGACCCAGAAAAACAGTGGACACCCCCTCGCCACTGATCACCGCCTGATTGACCTGTGCCAACCCAACGCCTCCGACTTCCACCACACACACGCTATCCACACACATCCCAGCCGGATACACGAAGCTCTCGCTCGCAGTCGACGCATAGACGATGCACCCCCACGCAATCCCCCAACACCAAAGCCTTTGCCACATCTTCGTTTCTCCCTCTTATTCTTCTACTCGTCATCACTACTGCGATCTATCTTACTTACCTATCGCCGAACACCGTGCCTTCTTATGTTTCGTGCGTGCGCGGCGGTTTCCCCACAGCATAGACATTAAACCCCAATTTGTAGAGCACCCCTGCATCCACACAATTTCGCCCATCAAAGAAAAAGGCTGGCTGACGCATCTCAGCCAATACCCGGGCATAATCCAACTCACGGAAACAGGTCCAGTCTGTCAGCAACGCGACTGCATCCGTGCCACGTGCCGCCACGTACGGGTCAGACTCATAAATCACCCGGCCCTCCAAATCCGCCAGATCGTGCTGCGCATTATCTAGCGCTTGCGGATCACAAACCACCACCTGCGCCTGTTCCTCAACCAGCATGCGAGCAACTCGAATCGCGGGACTCTCTCGCGTATCCCCCGTATCCGCCTTAAAAGCAAACCCAAGTAGCGCAATCCGTTTGCCAGCCACGGTGTTGAACATGGAACGCAGAATGTTTCCTACAAACCGCTCCTGTTGCCAAATATTCAACGTCACCACCTGTTGCCAATACGCCGCAGCTTCAGGCAGGTTGTAAACCTCACAAAGATACACCAGGTTTAAAATATCCTTTTGAAAACAGGAGCCCCCGAAACCAACGCCCGCTTGAAGAAACTTCGCTCCAATACGTGCATCCATACCCACGGCATGGGTCACCTCGGTAATGTCCGCCTCGGTCACCTCACAAAGCGCTGAAAGCGCATTGACGGAACTCACACGTTGTGCCAGAAACGCATTGGCTGCCAGCTTAGAGAGTTCGCTCGACCAGACATTGGCAGTCAGGATCTTCCGACGCGAAACCCAGTGTGCATAGATCTCCACGACCGCCTTTAACGCCTTACGTCCGCGTGCAGTATCCTCAGCCCCGATCAAAACGCGGTCAGGCGATTCCAAATCAACGATCGCAGTTCCCTCTGCCAGAAACTCTGGATTGGAAAGGACTTCAAAATGATAAGGGGAGTTGCCTGAGTGCAAAATACGTTTCATCGCAGCCGCTGTTCGCACTGGTAACGTGCACTTTTCAACCACAATCTTGTCGCCTCTGGCGCAATCATGAATCAGTCGGGCTGTTTTTTCCCAATACTGTAGATCCGCAGCATAGCCAGCACCATGCCCAAACGTTTTAGTCGGCGTATTCACCGCCACAAAAATAATATCATTCTCCTCAATCCCCTTTTCAATTTCCGTTGAAAAAAAGAGGTTGCGACCACGACACGACTTGACAACGTCATACAGTCCCGGCTCGTAAATCGGCAATTTATCTGAGTTCCAAGCTGCAATGCGCTGAGCATTTACGTCCACCACCGTCACGCGCCGATCAGGATCTTTACTGGCCATAACCGCCATGGTCGGTCCACCCACATAGCCAGCACCAATACAGAGAATATTTTGATTCATCGGTTTAAATTATCACACCCCACCTTTGCCAATCAAGCGGTCATACGGGGTGCGCCAGGGCTGACGCGTTCAATATTCTGCCCCTTCTACTAAAAAGGGACACTTTTCGCAAAAACCGCCATAAAAGCCAGCGAATGTCACGTCCGCCTCACCCGTGGATACACGGACGGCGGGACGAACATTCGCTCATGCAAAAGACGCCTCGGAGGAACACGGTACGACACCTGTTGGATCTGACAGTGTTAAGGGGCCGTTGTGCCGAATAAAAACAACACCGAGAATCAGGATTTATTTGTTGACCTAACTAATTATTTAAAAGTAAAGTTTAAAAGATTTTATAAATGTGATGTTTAACAATGTTTAACCAACTCATTTGTAATAACAACTACGAGGTGATCTATGCGACAACAAGTAATCGGTGTGTTCACTCCCCTTTATTTGGCAGTTGTTTTTTTAACAAGCCTAACCTGTGTGGCTCAAGATGGAACACTCAAACAATCAGGTCACTTTACCACGTCATCGACTTGGCTCGAAGACGTGGTTCCCGGCGGCCCGGGATCAACCTTGTCTGTCAAAGGTAATTATACGATCTACACTATTTTTACTAACGCGGTAATCGGTCATATTCTAACTCCAGCAGACGCCACCGTTTCAGCTCTAACCAGTGGATTCAATATTAATCTACCGGTAGAGAACAGGACCTCTGACAATCCTGACCCGGTCTATGGAACCTACCGATTCGGCGTCTTCACCAACTACCTGACGTTTGATAGCGGCAGTGCAAATGTGCCTGCCAGTATTCGTTGTCTCCCAAGCCTGACCAGCAAATACCGCTATGCCATAAACACGCCAATCCTGCTCAAGTCTGACTTAGAGGTGGAGTATACCGGGCTAGGGTCAGGAACTTGGGGCAACCCCCTCAGCGCAATCTGGCTGGGCCGTGACATTCGTGAAGAAGGTGGATCACGTGCGCTTCGAGTGACCTTTGGCCAAGAAGATATGCAGCTTATGCTGATGGGCAACAACACGTTTTCAGGAAATCTAGTCGTTAATAAAGGCATTGTTCGCGCGGGCAACCCGCTTAGTTATGACCTCCCGGGTAATCAATTCGGGGTGGGAAATACGCTCATTGCGACCAGTGGGGTCGCGACTATTGATCTAAACGGGTATCATTTCGGTCCTGAAAAACCCATCTTAATCGGAGGCCGTGGTGCCAATAGCATGGGCACACTGATAAACGGTTGCCAGTCGCCTGCGGTAACATCAGTCTGGGCGGGACCGGTCACGCTTATGAATGATGCTGCCATCGGAGGGACGATCAACCGCTACCCGAGGTATGAAGGTGGCAACCTGAGGATCGACGGAAACATCACGGACGAGGGACGCCATTGTTCGCTGGAAAACGTGTCATGGCGCAATCTCGTGTTGACGGGAAACAATACCTATAGCAAGGGAACGATCCTGACGAGCGGGTTCCTGTCGGCGTTAACAACGTCGAGCTTGGGGAGCGGCCCGCTCATCTTCAACGGCGGCGCGTTCGCCCTAGACTCTGCCACTGGCGTCGACCCGTCAGCCTTCACGCTGGTCTCGACCAACAGCAAGCCGATTCAGATCATTCTGGATGGGACAGATTATACACCGGCACATCCTTTTGTCGGCTTTACGAGTGGACTGACCAAAGGGGGGCCTGGCACGCTAATCCTCAAGCAAAATAATGCGTATACCGGAAGTACGGTTGTGGCGAGGGGTGACCTGATTCTGGATTACAGTGAGAACAGCGAAGCCAAGACCGAGCCTGAAGGAAGTATCGGCTTATCCGCTGACGCCCGCCTCATTATTCAGGGAGGAACGGAGTTGATTACAGGCCAGAAATCCCGAACCTTGTCGACTTATGCAGGATCAAATGCACGGGTCATCAATAACTCAACCATGCCGTTCTCCTTTAACTTTTTTTCTCTCAACACGTTTTCAACGCTCAATTTGGAAGGCGAGGGCCCCTTTCTCGACGTTCAAACCTATGTGGGGGGCGAGAGCTCAGCTTATCCCAACATTTTGCCACCCAACATTCTGTTTAAGTCAAAAGACTGGGCGATCAGGAACGCCAATTACAGCGTCAGCAATTTTACGGACTATGCCTCGTCTTGGGATGGATCCAACAAACACGTCGACGTAACCGCAGCACTAGCGGCGAGCGTACCAGCAGAAATCAGCGTCTCGACACTCCGTTTCAACACGCCCAACGGAGGAACACCCATTGTCCTGAACCTGTCCGGAACGAACTTCATCAAGGGCGGCGCTATTCTGGTGACTGAAGCGATGGGTTCAACAGAAGTGCATATCACAGGCGGTGCCATCTCACGCATGGGCAGCGGTAGTATTATCGTGTACAACTACAACACGCAGGCCGTAGTCAGGATCGATAGCCAGTTGCTCGGGTTTGTCACCATCAATACCAATAGCCTTGGAGTCGCCACGGGCATGACGATTCCCACGTCTGTCGGCTTCATGAAAGCTGGTCCGGGCAAAGTGATTTTGGGCGAGTTGGACAACGGATTTAATGATTACACCTATATTGTCGACGGCGAACTGGAAATCAGCGGACCAAAGTGTCTCGGTATCGGGAGCTGGCATGGTTCGTGGAAGAGCATTCA
>CAZSUM010000105.1:0-8742 GCA_964610015.1 uncultured Lentisphaeraceae bacterium | reverse complement strand
GTTGAAGTTGCAATGAAAAAACAACCTTCCCCGCGCCATCCACCTCGACCACCCGACCTGAGGCATTTTCGCCAACAAGGGTGTTCCCGTTTGTTAATCGCTGACATGTGTAGGCACCGCCACCTTTCTGCAACTCCGGCTTGTACTGAAAAACAACCTCATGCGCAGGCGTAACCTCCGTTATATTGCCATCCGCAAACAAAACATTGCCATTCGGTAAACGCCAAGCATCGTGGATATTTGCGGCCTTGTGTTCCCAAACCACCTCACCTTGACGAGACAGTAAAAGAACCCGTCCGCTTCCCGTGGTGAGCATTGGAAAATCAAGTTGTCCCTCAAGGCCTGCCGCACAAGCCATGAGTCCGCCACAAAAAAAAGTCCCCAATAGTCCAAGATATTTCATTCCATGCTCCTTTAAAAAAGAATGTCTTAATATATCATAACGTCACAGGCAACGTAAAGCCGCGCCTCACGCAAGCGTCACGCTGATGACGAGTGATCAAAACAGAGTTGTTCCCTTACTTATTTTCGCTGAATCATCACGGTTCCTCATCATGGATTGAGATTGTTTTCGTTACCCACATTTAAGTTTTGCCTTGCTTCCCATACGGTCATGTACTATTTTTCTAGGCGTTTTGCATCCTGTGCGGCTTGCCATCACGCCTTGTTTTGCCTGTGGCATGAGCCATCAATTGGACACCCCGTTTACCTTCAGGTGACGTATGACGCAAGATTTGCAGCAACTGTTAGAAAAAATTCAACGTGATGGCGTCGATAAAGCGCAGCAAGATGCCAATCAGGTGCTTGCCGATGCGCAGACGCAAGCCAAAGCCATGGTCGATACCGCTCACGCTGAAGCTGATAAGATGCGGGCAGCAGCTGAAAAAGAAGCCGAGGCCTTCACGCACCGTGCGGAAGAGACCATTCGACAAGCAGCCCGCGATACACTTTTGAACGTTGAAAAAGCAGTCACCGCTCTCTTCGAGCGTCTGTTACTCAACGATGTAAAGGATGCCCTCAAACAGCATCCAGAGCGTGTGACCGAGCTTGCTACCGAAGCGGCAAAAACCTATTTGTCGGGTCAGGAAGGCGTTGAAATCGCCGCGGCTGCAGACTTGGTTGAGGGCTTACGTGCCCAGTTGGCAGCTCATGCTGCGTCCAGTGATGGCGTCACCATCGTCACTGACGAAACAACGGATACGGGCTTTCGTGTGCGTTTGGCAAACGGACGTATTGAACACGCTTTTACGGGCAATGCCATTGCCGAAACTCTCGCCAAACAACTCCGTCCTCGACTCGCTGCCTTAATGAAGCCATGAGTCTAATCTATCTACTTTCGAGCCTGCCAACGCTCACTTTTGGCACCCCCCCCGCTCTGACACCAGAGGCCTTTCTGGAAGCGTGCCACGAACAGCTCAACCCGACTGATGCTCATGCTGCTGCAGCCCTCTTGCGGGGTGAACCGTGCACCCACCCTTTTGCGTTAGCTTGGCAGGACAAAGAAACCATCTTACGGAACGCGATTGCGCGTCTGCGTGCGAGACGTAGCAATCAAGAAGCGACCCGCTGGTTGCACACCCCGCAAGGGTGTGACAGTCAAATTGAATCCCTCGTGGAGGATGCTTTCGAGGAACCTGATGCGCTCAAGCGCGAACAGGCACTCGACAAGGCCCGCTGGCTAATTGCCGAAGAGTTAGAAGGGCCTGACCCGCTCAGTGTCAAGATGGTCTTCGGATATGCCATTCGTCTGGCCTTGGCTATTCGCTGGACCCAGATTAACGTGGAAAACGGCCAAAAGGCCTTTGAGACTTTAACCGATACTCCCATGACCCTTAGGACCACGGGCGCGTGATAACACGCCCTTAGGAAAACACGCTTATGGAAACGACAGGAAAGATTGTCGGTGTAAACGGCAATATGATTACCGTAGCTTTTGAGGGCTCGGTTGCACAAAATGAAGTCGGCTATGTCTGCCTTGATGAAGGGGATAATGCGCAGCGATTAATGAGCGAAATTGTCCGTATCCGTGGACGTTTAGCAGACATGCAGGTCTTTGAGGATACGCGCGGATTAAAGGTGAATGATGTTGTTTCATTTACTGGCAATTTGCTGGCAGTTGAACTGGGCCCTGGTTTGTTGAAACAAATCTATGATGGTCTTCAGAACCCCCTCCCTCAATTGGCGGAAAAATGCGGATTCTTCCTGCAACGCGGAACCTATCTGCAAGCACTCAACCGCGAAACTCAGTGGGTCTTCACCCCGACTGCCAAAGTCGGAGACCGCCTGACCGCTGGTGAATCTCTTGGAACTGTACCGGAAGGCATCTTCACACACCGGATTATGGTGCCGTTCGCCTTTCGCGGAATATACACGGTTAAAACAATCATTGCCGCAGGGACCTATACAATCGAACAGGAAGTTGCGGTTGTTACCGATGAAGAAGGCAAAGATTTTAGCGTGACCATGCTACAACGCTGGCCCGTCAAGCTCCCGATCACCTGTTTTGCTGAACGACTCAAACCCGTTGACACCATGACCACGCGTGTTCGCTCGGTGGACACCTTCTTCCCTGTTGCGTTGGGCGGCACCTACTGTATCCCTGGACCTTTTGGTGCCGGAAAAACTGTTTTGCAGCAAACCACGTCACGGTATGCCGATGTAGACATTGTGGTTTTAGCCGCTTGTGGAGAACGAGCAGGAGAAGTTGTAGAAACCCTACGAGAATTTCCAGAACTGGAGGATCCGCGTACCGGCAAACCTCTGATGGACCGAACAGTGATCATCTGTAATACCTCTTCCATGCCGGTCGCGGCACGTGAAGCCTCGGTCTACACCGCTGTTACAATTGCCAGTTACTATCGCCAGATGGGATTGAACGTGCTCTTGCTGGCTGACTCTACCTCACGTTGGGCTCAAGCGCTACGAGAGCTTTCAGGGCGCCTCGAAGAGATTCCCGGCGAAGAAGCGTTCCCTGCTTATCTTGAATCCTTAATTGCCAACTTCTACGAACGCGCTGGACTGGTGCGTTTGAAGGATGGAACCGTGGGATCAGTTACCATCGGTGGTACGGTTTCGCCGGCTGGCGGCAATTTTGATGAACCGGTAACACAAGCGACACTCAAGGTCGTCGGTGCGTTCCATGGTCTCTCACGTGCGCGATCAGATGCACGGCGATATCCGGCTATCGACCCTCTGGAAAGTTGGAGCAAATATTCGAGTGTAATCGAAATAGAACGCGTTGAAAAAATTCGTAGCGTCCTTCGTTCCGGAACTGAAGTCGCTCAGATGATGAAAGTCGTCGGCGAAGAGGGAACCAGTGATCTTGATTTTGTCACGTATCTGAAAGGTGAGTTTCTTGACGCCGTTTACCTTCAGCAAAATGCCTTTAGTGATGTTGATGCGGCAACTCCGGTAGAACGTCAGCGCACCATGTTTGATGTCGTAGAGAACGTGCTCCTCTCAAAGTACAGCTTTGACGATAAGGTGAGCGCGCGAAAATTCTTTCAGGGACTCACCCAAGCCTTTATCGACTGGAACAACACGCCGCAGGAAACTCCGGATTTTGACCAGCGAAAGGATGCCCTGATCAAACTGATTGAGGAGGCTTCCAGCCATGTATAAGGTTTACCACACCATCGACAACCTTGCGGGTAGTGTTATCACACTGCGTGCTGAAGGCGTTCAGTATCGTGAACTCGCTGAAGTGACCTCGCGAGACAACACGTCGCTTGCGCAGGTGATCAAACTCGATGGCAAGACCGTTACCCTTCAGGTCTTTGCTGGCGCACGGGGAATCGCCTCTGATGGCAAGGTACGCTTTCTGGGACATCCCATGCGCGTTCCCTTCTCGGACGCTCTATTGGGACGCTCCTTCACAGGTAGTGCCGTGCCACGCGACAAAGGCCCAGTGCTTAGCGACAATCTGATCGACATTGGCACGCCCTCTGTAAATCCGGCTAAGCGTATCATGCCTCGAAACATGGTCCGCACAAATATCCCGATGATCGATGTCTTCAACTCGCTGGTAGAATCACAGAAGCTTCCGATCTTCGCTCGCGCGGGTGAGCCCTATAATCCTTTGTTGGCACGCATTGCCCTACAAGCAGAAGTCGATATTATTATTCTGGGTGGCATGGGACTGAAATACGATGACTATCTCGCCTTCCGCGATACCTTGGATGAGAGCGGTGCGCTTTCACGCACCGTCATGTTTGTCCACACCGCTTCAGACCCAATTGTAGAGTGCATGCTCGTTCCCGATATCGCTCTTGCCACTGCCGAACAGTTTGCGCTTCAAGGGAAAAAGGTTCTCGTATTACTGACCGACATGACCAGTTTTGCGGACTCTTTAAAGGAGATCGCCATTACCATGGAGCAGATCCCCTCCAACCGTGGTTATCCCGGTGACCTCTATTCTCAATTGGCCTCGCGCTATGAAAAAGCTGTCGACTTCGAAGGTGCAGGGTCAATCACCATTCTGGCTGTCACAACCATGCCGGGCGATGATGTGACCCATCCCGTACCAGACAATACCGGGTATATCACAGAAGGTCAGTTTTATCTGCGGAATGGTCGCATTGAGCCCTTTGGGTCTCTCAGTCGATTGAAGCAGCAGGTCAACAAAGACTCACGCGAAGATCACCGTACGATCATGGATGCCATGATTAAACTCTACGCCTCATTTAAAGAGACGCAGGAGAAACAATCCATGGGATTCAGAATGAGCGAGTGGGACGGAAAATTCCTTAAATACGGCGAACGTTTTGAGAAAGAGATGATGGACCTCTCTGTCAATATACCTTTGGAAAAAGCACTGGATCTTGGGTGGCAAATCTTGGCGGACTGCTTTAACATTCCCTCCAAATTGACGGAAAAATTCTGGCCCAAGGGATGAGCACCCGTTACTGAACGCCGAACGTCTCTCAAACCAGCCCGTTAAACGAAGTACCCCATGGCGAAGATTAAACTCACAAAGACCGAGATGAAAGCGCAGAGCGATGCGTTGAAGCGCTTTCAACGTTTTCTGCCAATGTTGCAATTAAAAAAACAGCAGCTTCAGGCGGAAATTGCCGCCATTGTGGCACGTATTGAAGAGGTCGAGGCAAAGGGCAAGCAAGCCCAAGCCGAACGTGAACGTTGGATTGCAATTTTTGCCGATGGAAGCGATGCCCTGACTGAATTGGTGACGCTCAAGCAGGTCGTGACAGAGAGCAGTAACATCGCGGGTGTGACCATTCCCGTTTTCAAAAACATTATTACCACAGAGCCCCCTCGCGACCTTTTCTCGACACCGGCTTGGCATGATGATGCCGCCGAAGCGATAACAGCTGTGCTCAAGATTAAAGCCGAACGTCTGACACTTGAAAAACAGCGCGAACTGATTACAATTGAACTCAATACGACAGCCCAACGTGTAAATCTCTTTGAAAAAGTCAAAATTCCGGAGTGTAAAGAGAATATACGGGTTATCAAGATTGCGATCGGTGATGAGCAAACCGCTTCAGTGACACGCGGAAAGATTGCAAAAAATCGCACGCGTATAGCAGCGGAGGAGGATGCCGCATGATCGTTCCAATGAAACACATCACCCTGCTCTGCGTCGAAGCAGAACGAAAAACAACACTTGAAACCTTGCGTGACTTAGGTGCTGTACACCTCACGCTAGGCGACAGCGAATCTGACGCTTTTCGCCAAGCGCAAAGCTCTTTGGCCAGTGCCTGTCACGTAAAAGTCCTACTCGCAGACATCAAGGCTGGTAAAATTACTCCAGCAACTACTGTGGGCCCGCATAAAAGTAGTGTGCAAGAATCAGGCGGACAGACTTTGCTCAACGGACCGCTTCCTGAAATGCCTGAAAAAATGGAAGACCGTATTGACGTTCTGAAACGGCTTGAAGGCATGCGACAAGCCCTGATTAATGAGTCAGAACGCATTAAAAGCGACATAACCCGTTATGCGCCGTTTGGTGATTTCGACATTAAGTTGCCCGTACAGTTGGCCAAAGAAGGTGTTGCTGTTCAACTTTTTAGAGCACCGGTCAACACCACCTTCATTGAGCGCGAGGGCGTTCTGATTGAAGAATTCTGTGCAGATGCTACGGTTACTTACGGTGTCATGATCGGTTCAAACGAACTGCCAGAGGGGTGTGAACCCCTTCCGTTACCCAATGCATCGATTTCGACCCTGCACACACGTCACGCCGCCACCGTAGAACGTCTCAACCAAGTAACCGCGATCCTTAAAAAAGAGGCGGATAAACCGGACTTGTTGGAGCAGGAGATTGCTCGGCTCACTGATCTCAGCGTATTCGCGAATGCGCTGGATAGCATGGAAACCAAAAGCGTTGTTGCGTGGATCTCGGGCTGGTTGCCCATTGATCAAGTGCCACAGCTCAATGAGTTGGCTCAATCCCATTCTTGGGGCACCTTGTTGCGAGATCCTGAACCAGAAGAAAATCCGCCCACACTTTTGCGCCCGCCTCGTCTCTTTCGCCCCGTACTGGCGCTATTCGACGCGCTTGGTATTGCCCCTGCATATTCTGAGGCTGATGTCAGCGTTCCTTTCTTCTGTTTCTTCAGCATCTTTTTTGCCATGTTAGTCGGCGATGGCGGCTATGGCGCTCTGATCCTCACCTTAACGTTCATCGCACGACGCAAGATGCCCACAGCATCGCGTACCCCCTTTGTGTTGCTCACCTGTTTCGCAGTCGCCACAATGATCTGGGGATTTTTATCAAACACGTGGTTTGGCACACATCCCAGTTTTGCAGACAACCCTGCCAGCCTCTGGTTAAACCACCCTCAGAACAGCATTAACAACATGATGCTACTCTGCTTTACGCTAGGGGCCATTCATCTCTCAATCGCACGGATCTGGAATGCGGTCTGCCTCTTCCCTGACTCTAAATTTCTCGCTCAAATTGGATGGGTTGGCACCATCTTGTTTATGTACTGCATGTCGTGTTCAATCGTCGGCATTTTTAAAGCACCCACGTTTATCTATCCCTTCTTCGCGATTTCAGTCTTGCTGATTTTCCTGTTTACACTGAAGCGAAGTGAACTTAAGGAAAAGGGGATTGACCTAGGGATGATGCCACTGACGATCGTGAGCACCCTCGGAGATATTATTTCATACGTCCGACTGTTTGCGGTTGGCTTGGCCTCTGTCAAGGTCGCTGAAAACTTTAACGATATGGCCATAAACCTCGGGTTGCCGCTATGGGCAAAAATTATTCCCATGCTACTCATCCTTCTGATTGGACATGGCCTCAACTTTGCCATGGCAGGCCTCAGCATTCTCGTACATGCTGTTCGACTCAACACCTTGGAGTTCTCCAACCATAAGGGGATCACCTGGTCCGGATATGGATTCCGACCTTTTAAACGCAAGGCTGATATCGCCTGATTTTAACACTCATCACACACGGTTACTTACAATCATTCCAACCAAACGGAGAAACACGATGAATCCAGAAACCATAACGACGCTCAATCAGACGCTGGGTATTGCGGGCGCAGTTGCCTGCCTTGGACTCAGTGCAACGGGTTCCGCCTTCGGAACCGGGTTTGCAGCGACCTCAGCCATGGGAGCATGGAAAAAATGCTATGCCCAAAACAAACCTGCACCCTTTATTCTTTTGGGGTTAGTCGGTGCACCCATTACACAGACGCTCTACGGCATGATCCTGATGTTCGTCATGTTCAGCAAAGCCAGTGTCGGGTTCCCGATGATCATTCTCGGTATTTTTGCAGGTCTGGGTATTGGCTTCTCCGCTCTCTTCCAAGGACGTGCAGCCGCCGCGGCCTGTGATGCACAAGCCGAAACCGGACAAGGGCTCACCAATTACTTTGCAGCGTTAGGCATTGTAGAAACGGTGGCCATCTTCACCATGGTCTTTACCCTCATCGCTGTTTTCCAAATTTAGAAGTTACTGCGCGAGATGTCTCCCGTTTATTGATTCTCCTCCTATAGGCATCCACATGACCCTATCTCCAGACTTGTGCTCGCTCACCAAACAACATGAAACCTTGGTGGGGATTGATTCTGACGGGTGCGTTTTTGACACCATGAGTGTCAAGCAGAAGGAACATTTTCACCCGTTGATCATTCGCTTCTGGGAATTAGGGTCATGTGAAAAGGCACTTCGCGCGTGCGCCGAATTTGTCAACCTCACTTCGAAAACACGCGGGAGCAACCGCTTCCCGGCTTTGTTGCGTGTATTCGAATTGCTCGCCGATTACCCAGGCGTTCGACAGTCCAACGTCAACCTTCCGCCGACCCAAGCGCTACGAGCCTATATCGAATCAGGTGTTCCGATGGGAAACCCCTCCTTAAAAGCTGAAGTTGCCAAGACGAACGATCCAGAGTTGGCGCGTGTCCTTGCATGGAGCCTAGCAATTAATCAAGAGATCGACACCTGCATGCGCCCGGTTCCTCCCTTTATCTGGGCTCAAAAAGCGCTGACACAGATTCATTCGTTAAGCGATGCCATCGTCGTTTCCCAGACACCAGAGGAAGCCTTGATTAAAGAGTGGCGTCACCACCATATTGATCAGCTTGTCGATTTCATTGCCGGTCAAGAACTGGGATCAAAAACGCAGCACCTAAAACTTGCTACCGCAGGAAAATATTCTCCTGAGCGGGTTTTATTGATTGGTGATGCACAAGGTGATCTATTTGCCGCTCGTGAAGCAGGTGTTTGTTTCTACCCCATTATGCCAGGGAATGAAGAGCACGCATGGA
>CAZSUM010000104.1:0-8896 GCA_964610015.1 uncultured Lentisphaeraceae bacterium | reverse complement strand
GTTATCGGGATGCAAGGTACGACCGGTTCCACCGCCAGAAGCCACGGAGAAATAGCGCTTACCTTTTTCCACGCACTCTTTCTTGTACGTTCCCGCAACCGGATGCGTATAGCGAACCGGATTTGTAGAGTTACCGGTGATGGAAACATCCACCCCTTCTTCCCACATGATAGCCACACCTTCACGGACATCATCTGCTCCATAACACCGCACAGACGCACGCGCACCATCAGAAAACGCCGTTTTCTTGGTGATCGTGAGCTTGCCAGAGGCATAATCAAAAGAGGTTTCGCAATGTGTAAACCCATTGATACGGCTGATGATATAGGCGGCATCTTTACCCAGTCCATTGAGGATAACCTGCAAAGGCTCCTTACGAACTTTATTCGCCTTCTGCGCAATACCAATGGCGCCTTCCGCAGCAGCAAAGGACTCGTGACCTGCAAGGAAGCAGAAGCACTTAGTCTCTTCACGCAACAGCATTGCAGCCAAATTGCCATGTCCCAAACCGACCTTGCGATCATCCGCCACAGACCCTGGAATACAGAACGCCTGCAAGCCCTCGCCAATCGCTTCAGCCGCCTCAGCAGCCTTAGAACACCCCTTTTTCAACGCAATCGCAGCACCCAGCACATAGGCCCACTTCGCATTTTCGAAGCAGATGGACTGGATTGATGTAGCGATTTCGTACGGATCAAACCCCTTGGCTTGGCACATCGCGCGTGCCTCTTCAAGATCTTTGATCCCATATTTTTCACAGGCCGCTTCAACTTGCTTAATGCGACGCTGATAACTTTCAAACAGTGCCATAAAAAAAGATCTCCTTTCAACTACTCGTGACGAGGATCAATAAACTTCACCGCACCCTGATCCTTCGAAAAACGCCCGTAGATGCCAGTACATTTGGCCAGCGCTTCTTTCGGGTCCGACCCCTTCTTGATCATTTCCATCATCTGGCCCATGCGCACAAACTCGTACCCGATCACCTCGCTATTTTTATCGAGCGCCAAACGACAAACATAACCCTCAGCCATTTCCAGATAACGCACACCTTTTTGCACAGTGCTGTACATGGTACCAATGGTGCTACGAAGACCTTTACCAAGATCCTCAAGTCCTGAACCGATCGGCAAGCCACCCTCAGAGTAAGCACTCTGACTGCGACCATAGGCAATCTGCAAGAAGAGTTCACGCATGGCGGTGTTGATCGCGTCGCAAACCAAATCGGTATTCAGCGCTTCCAATACGGTCTTGCCAGGGAGCACTTCCGCAGCCATGGCAGCAGAGTGGGTCATTCCCGTACATCCGAGAGTCTCGACCAGCGCCTCCTGAATAATTCCTTCTTTAATATTAAGGGTCAGCTTACAGGCTCCTTGCTGCGGTGCGCACCAGCCTACACCATGCGTCAGCCCGGAAATATCCTTCACCTCTTTTACCTGAACCCATTTTCCCTCTTCGGGAATCGGTGCAGGTCCATGCTGGGCACCTTTTGTGACGCAGCACATCTGCTCCACTTCATGCGAGCACTGATAGGGACAACTCATATGATCGACCTCCATAACTGTGGAAAAAAACCGCGCGATGATACACAAAGAGCAGCTTCTTGACAAACCAAATGCCAAGCTATTATCAGTTCGCGCGATAGCGTCCGTAGCGGTAGAGATGCATCCCCCTTCGGGACGCCGTAGCCTTGGCGGAGGTGCCGAGACGTTCGCAAAGATTTGTACCAACTTAATCCTGATTTCTGATTTTGTTTTCATTTGACGCAACAAGCCATCCCTGAAATCTATATGATTAGGATTGCCGTCAGGTCCGTGAAAATTTAAACTCTCAACTATGCATTCAACGCTTTTAGAATTAGGGCCACTTACTTTGCGTACGTATGGCCTCTGTATGGCACTAGGGTTTATTCTGGGTTGGCAGGCTGCTGCATGGTTGTGCAGACAAACTCATCAGAATGCCGACCGACTCACGACCCTGTTAACTTGGTTGATGATTTCTGCTGTTCTAGGCGCACGTACAGCGTATGTGTTGGAACACTGGCAGGCAGAATTCGCAAGTCATCCCATGGCTATCTTGCGCGTTGACCAAGGCGGGCTAATGTTTTATGGCGGATTAATTGGCGCAGGGTTGGTGCTGATGCTCTACGCGCGTATTTACAAACAACATCTGCTTTCGATCACTGATCTGGTGCTGGCGGTGGTGCCTCTCGGCCATGCCTTTGGACGTATCGGATGTTTCATGCACGGATGTTGCTATGGCAAGCTCACCGACTCTTGTATCGGGGTCTGTTTCCCTCGTGGATCACCCGCTTGGTGGGAGCAGGTTTCATCGGTTCCCCCTCTGATTGAACGTACCGCGCTGACCAGTCTCCCGGTCATTCCTACGCAATTGATTGAGTCAGCAGCCAATGCGATCCTTTTTGTCGCACTCTTCCGACTCTATCCGCGCTACTATACGCAACGCGGATTCATTACGGGCTGTTATCTGATCGGGTATGCTTTGCTACGTTTTGCGATTGAGCTTTTGCGCGGTGACCCGCGTCTGGCTGTGGGACCCTTTTCAATCAGCCAGACGATTAGCCTTGTGCTTCTTGGCATCGGAATGCTTTGTTTACTCTACGCTTGGCGAATGCGTTTAGACGTTCGCACCGCGCAAAACTCTTTGCCACACATTGAGCAGTGATCATCCGTTGACGCACCTTCCGCCGTGCGGGTCTTCTGCCAGCGCGCACGGGCGTGTTGCGGATCGATCGACAAACGAAACTGCTCTTCCCAATCAAACGCAGCACGTGCTCTTGACATCGCATCATCTTGATCGCGTACTCCGGGATGTTTGCGTGCCACATCGCCAGCATGGGCAGCAATGCGATAGGCAATCACGCCTTGATGAACTTCCGGACCATCAGGCAAACCGAGATGCTCCGCTGGTGTCACATAGCAAAGCAAAGAAGCGCCATAACAGGCAGCGGCAGTCGCACCAATGCAGGAGGTGATATGATCATAGCCTGGTGCAATATCGGTCACAACCGGGCCTAACACATAGAAGGGAGCACCATCACATACCTTTTGCTGACGCTCCATATTCATACGAATCTGATCAAAAGGCACATGCCCAGGTCCTTCCACCAGCACCTGTACGCCACGAGCACGACACCGAGTGACCAATTCACCAAGCACATCCAATTCGCTGAATTGTGCCACATCACTCGCGTCAGCCAAGCATCCGGGACGCAACCCGTCGCCCAGTGAAACGGTTACATCATGTGCCGCCAGAATATCCATCACCTCATCCCAGCGAGTATAAAGCGGATTCTCAGCCTGATTCCGTTTCATCCACTCAGCCATAATGGCCCCGCCACGGCTAACAATGCCCATAATCCGCTGCATAGCTAGATCCACATGACTGCGCAATAAGCCCGCATGCAAGGTCATAAAATCAACCCCTTGCTCGGCCTGCTCGCGAATCACCTGCAAGAGTAAATCAGGGTTCATTTCGGGAATATCGCCAGTCATACGAGAAACCGTCTCATACACCGGTACCGTACCGAGTGGAACCGGCGAAGCCTCCAGCATGCCCTGTCTAATGGCAGGCACATCTGGACCCACACTCAGATCCATCACAAAATCAGCTTTGGCGGCTAGCGCAATCTGCAGTTTATCCAGTTCGTCACCTTTGCCCGAACGAAGAGTCGAACGACCCAAATTGGCATTTACCTTAGTCGTAAAAAGACGACCAACACCAACGGCTTTTGACCCGGTATGTGCCGGGTTTAAAGGTATGACCGCATGTCCACGCGCTACGGCTTCACAAACGGCATTAGGAGTCACCCCTTCCGCCTCTGCCACCTGCTGCATCGCTGTTGTTATCTCACCCCTCTTCGCTGCTTCTAACTGTGTCATACTTCTTTCTTTCTCTTCCCTTTTATCATTTGAACTTGATTCAGCGGCAAGTGATTGGGAGTTCCCAATACAGCGACCTGCTCTCCGACCAGCACACCTGTACGGATCGATTCATACACATACGCCTTGCCTTCAGTGACCGACTCAATTAACGTGCGTCCACAGGCCAGCGATGCCGCAATTGCTGCACTAAGCGAACAGCCTGTACCGTGCGTCGAAAGCGGTTCCAACACACGAGGTGTCACAAACCGATAAAGCTCCGCACCGTCAAAAAGCAGATCTTCGGCCTCCTCATCAGATGCGTGACCGCCTTTGATCAACACAGCACAGCCAAATTGATCCGCTAGCGAACAAGCTGCCGTCTGACGTTCCTCATAGGTTTTGACCGATCGGCCGCAAAGCACCGCAGCCTCAGCAAGATTCGGTGTCAGCAAAGAACCTAGAGGCAACAAGCGGGTGGTCAACGCCGTGAGGGCATCATCCTGCAACAAGCGAGCACCACTCGTTGCCACCATCACAGGATCAATTACTTTTGCAATTCGCCCATAACAAACCAGTCGGTCTGCAACGGCCTCAATCACCTCTGGGCTGGACAACATCCCAGTTTTAAGTGCCGAAACCGCGTAAACCTCCAACACGGCATCGAGCTGTTCTGAAACAAATTGTGCATCGGCACTCAGTACCGAACGCACCCCGTAAGGATTCTGTGCTGTCAGCGCTGCAATGACCGTACACCCATGCACACCGAACACGTGAAAGGCACGCAGGTCCGCCTGTATCCCCGCATTCCCGCCGCTATCACTACCGGCAATCGTCAAGGCCACCGGCACGCGCCGAATTGATTCGAGATCTCCATCTTGCGTTATCACGCACACACTCCTCTTTAGTCTTCCACCACCACCGGTACACCGGGATAGACCATTGCGAGAAATTTTAAGGCATTCCAATTCGCCAACCGGAAGCACCCCTTCGATTCAGCTCTGCCGATATGTTCGGGAATCGGGGTTCCATGTATTCCATAACCCTTGAGAGAAAGTCCCACCCATGCCAACCCAACAGGATTATTCGGCCCTGGCGGAATAACCAATTTAGACGTATTGGCGCCCCCCGGATGAAACAGTTGCGGATCATACAGATAATTAGGATTCGGGGCGATATTTTTGACCGTCAATTCACCATCTGGACGATGTTGTTTCTCACGTGCGATTGAACAGGGAAAAAGAGCGCTGAGCTCATTCTTCATATTAAAAACCGTAACTTCCATACGCGAAAGCGACAGTCTAACAGAGCCTGCCTGACCCAAAGTCTTATGCTCGCGACAATCGGGTAAAACAACCTCTGTACCCACAGGCGGGTTGGGCCAAGTCACCTCAGGATTGAGTCGCTCCAACAATCGTTGCGACGTGTGCCCTTTTTCTGCCAACATCTCCTGAATCGTTTCGTACGTCAGTTTCTTCAAAAGCGCACGCTCTTCCCAATCAGAGGGAACAGGACCAATCTCCAAATAATCCGTCTCCGTCACCGTGTAGCGCATGAGACAATTTGTATCCCCACCCAGCGCCTCCAAAATAGCAACCGTCGGGCGTCCTGTCACCGCAAGCCCCTGCAACGTCTGCCAAGTGATCAACGCCACTTCCGTTCGTTTGCCCCACACGCCATCCACACAATTACAGGAAAGATTTATGCGATCCAACAACACTTGCAATGCCAATACATCACGGTTGAAGCCATCACGATAGCGAACAAAACGGGCCCCATCTGACCCAGCACTCAGACACGGAAACCCGACGAACATCACGCCGATCAGACAAATCACTCTCTGAAACTGTTTTTTGATCACCAAACCAGGCCACCCCTTCCTTCAAAAAAGGAGTGCATTATAACACACACAGATCATCGGTCGATATGAAAGCGCTATTCCTCAGGTTCTGGAAGGGAAAGATCAAAAGCAATCAACCCGGTTCGCAGTTTGCCAAACCAGCTGTTGTACTCGCCTGGGTGAAGTATCCCGAAGGCGTAGAGTTGGTTGGTGTCGTTTCGGAATGCTTCAGGCAAGTCGATGGGATTGGTGTTGCGCAGACGACGGTTCAGCGCACGGAAGTGTTGCTCTCCATACTCGCCCTTGGCTTTCGTCTGCTCACTGTCATCGTCATCGTGTTTGATCTCCACAACGAGCATGAGATCGGTCACGCCTCTGTCTTGAAGTTCGCGCAAGCGCTGGACGCCCATATTCTTGGCGTCTTCCGGCAACAGGAGTAGGTAGTCCGCCAGATTGACGCGGATGAAGAAGTCGGGATTGAAGGATCGACGCACACGATCTTTGCCGGCTTTCCAGTATTCGTAGTCGAGGCTGTAGAACGCGGTGTCTGGAGACTTGACCCATGACGCGATCAGTCGGGAGTTCTCTATGAGTCTGAAGACAAATTGGCGCTCTGGCTCGTAGCGCGTGATGACCAGCTCTTGCGGCGTGCGAAACAGGGATGTGTTAACCGCATACAGGTTACGGAAGGATGCGACTTGTCGTATGTACTCGACATTAAACGCTTCCTGCGAGGAGAGTTGCCCATTCCCCAACGCCAACTGTTTCGGGCCACCCGTCAACTCCTTGATCACGAACTGGTTGTCGGAATTCAGCTCGCTGCTGTAGTCCTCTGACACAAATACGGCGACGTCGTGATCCAGGTCGCCAGTGCGTGTGCTCGTTTGCTGCAAAGCTTGTGTTGAGGTGCCACGAACGTTCCCTTCTTTGTTCTCCCGAATGACCCGCTTCTTGCCTCTGGGCAGAAACTGGTTGAAGTAGAGCTCAATCTGTTGTCGATTCTCGCGGGATAAGCGGTTGCCTTCTATTCCCGCGCTGGCCATCGCCGTTCGTATGACGCTTGTGATCTCATCCATTCCGGGGATGCCGTCCACGGTGAAGCCATCACCAAAGTCAAAATGCTTGGATTCAAACGTCGTGTTCTTGAAGCGGCGTTCGACATCCAGCACAACCTGATCGACAGTGAAGAAATCCTTGGATAACTCGAAATGCCTTGTCCCCTGTAAGTAGGTCACCTTGAGCCCTAGTTTTTCCAGTGACGGTGTCAGCTTCAACTCCCGCGACGGCGCTTGCCCATCATCGCCCTCCGTTTCCCGCACTTCTGTGCGCTGCGTTGGGACGTACTCCAGGTTGAATACATTGAAGTGATGTTTGTGCCGGCGCTGCTCCGGGTCGGTAAAGACCTGCGAGTTGAGCCGAAGCTCACATTCGGTCACTTCGTCCAGAAGCTCCCGGATGTGAGAGGCAAATTTTTCATGGTTTGTGATCGTGACAGTCGGATAGCGATTGTGGAACGCGATGCTCGGAACCTGGCGTGGCATGCGCAGTCCGCGACCGAGCACCTGGGAGATAAGGAGCTTGGAGTTGAACACCCGCTGCTCAGCGGGAACGATCTGGAAGACGTTATCCACGTCCCATCCCTCTGACAATTTGTTTACCGCAAAGATGTATTCGACCTTCCCACCCACACGTTCAGGATCGATTTCTTCGATCTGTGCCAGCTTCTGTTTGTACTCGGACTCCCCGAGCTGACTCACCACGACGATCACCTGCTCCCGTGCAACACCTTCCAGGGCCGCCCTCGGCATACCGCTGTGAGCATCACCGTCCAGAGCATCTGCGAGGGCCTTCACAAACGCATCAGCGTTTACTTGCGCAGCGTTCTGGGTCGGGTTAATGAAGATTGTGATGGGCTTTACGCGCCTCTTTCCATGGCTGTCCCGATAAGCGTACGTCTCGGCGTTTTCTTGATGCGTCTTGATAATCATCTCGAAACGCTGTTTTCGCGTCAGTTCCCCGTCGCCGTCGTCGGTCTCGGTCTTGATGATGGGCTTGATCTTCTTGATCACCTTCTCGTCGATAGCGTCGCGAATGGAGTAGTTGCAGATCACATCCGGAAAATAGTCGTTCCCGTTGTAGGGCGTGCCCGTAAAACCGATGTGCCGCCTGATGGATTTTTCTTCGCGGATGAACTTCATCCATAGGCGCTCATCACGTGCGTCGCCTTGCGCCCCGACGTTGTCACCCTCGAAGTCGTAGCCTATTGCGTCGCCGCCAAACTCCAGATGTGAATAGGCATGGTGGACCTCGTCACTCAGCACAAGGACGTCACCTTTGCCATGGTCGAACCAGTCGCCAATGGAGTTGCGTTCCCGTGTATAGATCGCGTTGATATTCTCGATAACGATCGAACGGTCTTCGATGAAATCGTTGCAATTCAATAGACGGATCACCTTATGCCGCAGGCGTTCCGGCAACTTAGCCTTCAACTCTGCGCCCTTTGCGCCATACAGGTACTCTTTGAATTTCTCCCGCAGCCCTTCCTCGATGACGGTGGAGGATGGGCCGAGGACGAGGACCCGCTGGACCTTGCCGAGAAGCAGCGACAGGTGCGCTACCGCGAACATGACGAAGGACTTGCCTGTGCCCGTCGCCATGTGGCAAACGCCCGAAAGCCGATCGGGCAGTGGCAGCATGTGCAGGAAATGGGCTTCGCTATGGAATCGCTGCTGAATTGCGCTCTTGCGGGCGTAATTCTCCTTTGCCAACTGTGTGATGTCCGCATATCCGCCGCCCCATAAGTAGATCAACAGCTCCTTGATGGCGTTGTACTGGTAGTCACGCTCGCCGGTCAGCGTCAGGACATAGTCCTCGACCTCTGACCAGTCGAACAGGTCGAGATCACATCGGCGGACGTTGACGTCAAGGGTGTGTTCAGATAAAGACATTCTCATGGGCAACTCCATGTGTAGCATTTACAACCACGAAAGGCACGAATGGACACGAAAAAGGGATTTCTTGGGCGGATGCGCCGCGGTTTCGTGAAATTTCGTGTGTTTTGTGGTTGTTGCTTTCATTGGATAGTGAGGTACTGCATGGGAGATTTTTGTAACCACGAATGGCACGAATGGACACGAAAAAGGGATTTCTTGGGCGGATGCGCCGCGGTTTCGTG
>CAZSUM010000103.1:6887-8990 GCA_964610015.1 uncultured Lentisphaeraceae bacterium | reverse complement strand
CGCTTGCTCGCACGGTTGGGTTGTGCACGTATTCAAGAGCGCGCAAGCCCGACGGTGCTCATTGGCGGGTTGGGTATGGGCTATACGTTGCGCCAAGCACTTGACCTGCTTCAGCCGCATGCGTCGGTTGTTGTAAGTGAACTGATCGCTGAGGTCGTGGTGTGGAACCGGGATTTTCTGGGTGCGCTAAACCATGACCCGCTGCATGACCCGCGCGTGGTGCTGAGAATTGGCGATGTCAGGGAACTCATTCAGCAATCCGAGCACGCGTTTGATGCTATCATGTTAGATGTCGATAATGGGCCTGAGGCGTTGACCTCGAAGGACAATGACCACCTCTACAGCCGCGAGGGACTTCAGGCCTGTATGCATGCGCTACATGCGAAAGGGTGCCTTTCGATTTGGTCAGGCTCAATCGACAACGCCTTCGAAAAACGTCTGCGTCAGGAGAATCTTTTCTTCCGACGATTTCACGGAGCGATCTACAAGGGCGGCAAGTCTCGCTCGCGTTTCATCTGGGTTATCTCGCGCGATGCACGCTCGTTGCCGCCTGAAGAGGTCTCGTCTCGTTGATTGAGGCGTGCTGGCACGTTATCGGCGACCTAGACTTTGCACGGTTGTTCAGGGTGGAAACGTCCTGCTGTCTGGGTATGGGCCGGACAGGTCAGCGAGGTGCTACAGGAGGTTTTTGAACTGCACCCAGCAGGTTGGCTGTCCCTCTCCCTCGCCCTTTGGGAGAGGGTTGGGGTGAGGGTTGCGGGCTCTGCCCGCATTAGAAGAAATAGAGGTTGATTTCGTAAAGCCCGGCAGCTTCATTTTGCTGACTTTCGGGGCCTAGTTGTTTAGCCTCATGAAACTTTGTGCCAATGGGTGGAATCGCATGCAGAAAGGAGAGATCCCCTTTAAAGGTCGGGATTTTTGTCTTTGCCGGATCTGGGCCATCCTGTGGCTCAAAGAGCCTTGCAAAAAGATTTGTTTGATCAGTGGCCACGGTCAAACGCCCTTGCTGTGTGTGCAGGGTTAACCAGTTGACCTTTGAAAAGTAGCCTTTGAACTCTGGATACGTCCATAATGCACCGGTTATGGTGTTGTTATACGCACATGACCAAATGCCAAACTGAGTGCCTTTCATCCGGTTTTTCCAGACACGGTAGGGTCCATCGCCCAGATAGCTCTTGGAGCGCACCAGTTCTTCGGGATAGTCAAAGGTAACGCCATGGAAATCGTATGACCCCTCACAGCGATAAGCGCAGCGCATTTCCAGATAGCCTTCAGTATGCACGACCCATGTAAGTTGCTCCAGTCCCTCTCCTGGCGAGGTGACCTCAATCACCACACGATCACTCTTATCTGTATCAACCTTAAGGACTGGCTTTGCCTCTGTTTCTCCCTTTTTAAAGGCGTGTACGACTCGCGGTCCCAGGCTGAGCGAGAGCGGCTGCTCTCCTTTGACAAGGCCGAGCAGGCGTCCGGTCGTATGATCGAACGTGGCACCAAAGCTTTTTGCTGTAACCTGAATTGTATTATCTTTCTCCTCAACTTTAAGCGGAGACGGTGTCAGATGAGGAACCGCCCGTTTGATCTGAGTGATTGGCTGCTGCAACGGCCATGTCCAGGTAAAGAGCGTACGTCCCTCAGGATTTAGAGCAGAGACGCGCAACATATCAGCGGATTGCCAATCAGCAGGCAATGGCAATTTGAGCGTGCCGCTCAGACCTGGAGCAATAGCCGGACCGCGCAGCGTTCCGCGATCGCAGATCACAGTCGTTGGTGCCTCGGCTAGGAATGGGGCAAAGCTTGCCAGCTCCCACTTGAAGGTGCACGCATCCAACGAAATGAAGGAGTAGCCATTCTCAATTTCCAGCGTGCCATCGAAAGTAGCTGGCAGGTGGGCTGTTGTGATTTGCACGGGCGACCAGATCTCCTGAATGGTATAAAAACTACCCTCTTTTTCGCGATAAGGTCCCACAATACCATCAGGGGCATGATTGCCGTCTGTATCAATGATGCCGCCTTTATCGGTTCGCACAACCCCTTCGTCTGCAAAAACCCATAAAAATCCGCCAGCACCGGTAAATGGAAGTGCTCGCAAACGTGTTTCGA
>CAZSUM010000103.1:5758-6877 GCA_964610015.1 uncultured Lentisphaeraceae bacterium | reverse complement strand
CAGAGTGACGCATCTTCTCCCAGTAGTCATTCAATCCAGCGCCATGGCCTCCATCATAAAGGCCGTGCAGAAATTCAGTGGGCATATGAAGGGTATCGCCGGCAAGTTTTTTGCAGAGAACATCATAGGTTCTGTAGTGGGCCGTATCCATATGATTAATCGTATCCAAGGGATGTAGGACTGTGCGTTTTTGGATATCATAGAGTTCAAAATCGCCATCCACATCTGTATTCCATCCGCCCTCATTGCCGTTATCCCAGAAGAGAATACAGGGGTGCATTTGATCCCGTTTGACAATCTGCTTAACGATCCGTCGGGCTGTGGGGGTGTCATACGGCGGCTTCTGCCAACCCGTCAGTTCATCCAAAACATACAACCCCAATTCATCACAAGCTTCAAGAAAATGGGTGTCGGGCGGATAGTGCGACATCCGCACGGCGTTCAACACTCAAGGCCCGGCTTAGGCAGCGTGCGGAATCAGGCCAGAAACAGTGACGGTCCACCCCTTTCAAACGGATACGTGCGCCATTCAAGAAAAGACCCTTTCCAGCACGCACCTCAAAGGTGCGGAAGCCAAAGGTCTGGGTAAGCTCATGCAGGACCTGCTCTCCATTCTGCAATTTCAATGTGACATAATAGAGATTAGGGGTTTCAGCAGTCCAGAGGAGTGGTGAATTGACTACCGTCGAGAGGCTAACCTGGGTATCCCCCTTTTTCACCATGACCGAGAACGGTTGGCCTGCGGGAGAGCCGTCGCGGGCAGAAATCTGTGCCGTCACTTGGGTGGCCTGCTCGACACCCAGTAGGTGAACCGCCAGTTTGAAAGATCCGTCGGCCTGTGCATCAACTGAACTCCAGTCAAGACATTCACGAGGTCGTGCCTCCAGATAGACTGGACGGTAGATGCCCCCGAAGACCCAGTAATCCGCCTTACGCTCGGCCTCTTCAATTGAGAGATTAGCCGAGCCTTTGCTGACATCCACCTCTAGCAGGTTCTCACCGCTTTTTAGCAGTGCGGTAATATCATAATCAAAACGATAGAAGCCGCCTTGATGAATTGGTCCAGCCGATTGACCGTTCATGCGCACATCCGTATCCGTCATGGCGCCTTCAAAGACA
>CAZSUM010000103.1:0-5748 GCA_964610015.1 uncultured Lentisphaeraceae bacterium | reverse complement strand
TCCCCTCCACCCAGCAGGTATGGTGAAGGTGCGTTTATATTTTCCGATTTCGCGATGTTTTTTGTCAATCTTCACATGGCCGTAATCATAGTCACCAAAGCCTTGCAACTCCCAGTTAGAAGGAACCGCAATGTGGGTCCACACACCGCTTTTGCGGCCTGCAGTGCAGAAAAAATCCCAAGCCACTGCATCATCCTTACCATGACCTGACAGGTAAAGCGTTTCGGTTTGCGGGCCTGCATCGGCAGTAGCGGCAAAAAACAGAGATAAGGATAGGCTTAACAAAAAGCGAAACAACACAATAGACTCTCTTTCACTGCATAAGGTGGAATAAAAGGGCTAGATTAAGTCCTTTTAAAAAAGTTTGCACGACTATTTATGCTAAACCGTTTTTGCGTTTAATCGTGCTTCGCTGCCCCGTCATTCGACGTGGAAGGAACAGATTCCTCCTCTTGACTGGCATACAGAGACTCCTCGCACACGGGACAAATGCCATGCGAAAAACGGACGGGCGTCTCTTCGTGTAGATAGGCCTCAAGTGACACCCAGTGAGGCGCTTCGTCAGCGGTGCTGGGCTCTACCCGGATTTTTTTACAGGAGGCGCAGATCGGAAGAACACCCTCTAGTCGTTGAACGCGTAACAGGGATGCTTCAAGCTTCTTGAAGGCTACGGCCTTCTCGATTTCAGCTTTCTTCCTGCGATCGATCTCCTGTTGCGCCCGATTTAGCTCGATACGGATATCCGCAACTTCCTTCAAAATTGCCAGTACGGGACGGTTCTCAAATTGGAGGCCTTGCTTGTTTTTTTGCCATCGCAAATAGCCATAGAGAACAGGACAGGCAAAGCCAGAAATAATCAGCCGACTGGAGAGCGTTCCCATCATGATATTTAGATATTTAGGCGTTCCGAAGAAAGCGCCTGTCGTGAAAAGAAGCACATCCAGCCACATTACGCCCAGCAGGGTGAGAAAGGCTCTAAACCAGAGGTTTAATCCCAACCGGGGCTTGCCCAAGAACTCCCAAGCCACAGCAAGAAAGATAAGGTCAGCCACCGTGGTCAACACGGAAGCCATGTTGATCCTCAGGCTCGGAGTCGGTACGTAGTACAACCTTTCACAGCCAGCCATTTGTATTTGCAAATGCAGGATGTATGCGACCAGAGGTACCATAATGGAAACCCCTGCAACTGTCGAAATTGCGATGCGGGTGGCATGCGGACCGTCGAACACGTACACGACGAATACGCCCAGCAGGAGGGCTGTATAGAAAACAGACGACCCAACCATAAAGGTAATAGGGCCGATTTGCACACTGACGCCAGCATCGGTGACCCACGACATGATCGCCGTGATACCCCCCATCAATGCATAGAAAAGCGCCAACCCGTAACGCCCTCGTAGCGCATGCATACCCAGAACGATCAGATAAACCGAAAGCGCCTCCACAAGAAGAATGAACCATGCTTCACACATTTCGCAAGCCTCTCAAAGGATACGTAAATAACATTTACGTTGTAACATTATAATACAATCGCATAGGCCTTGACGAGGATGCTCATGAAAAAGGTTTGTAAAATGAAAGAAGGTCCAATCTTCTGGAGGCGGCAATTTAGAGGAGCGGCAACTCTCAATCCATGTCACATTGACAAAGGGCAGGTTCAATTGTTATGTTTTATGTGAAATTAAAAAAGCATATCTTTTAACGGTTGATAGAAACCCGATAAAGAACATGCACGAGGAGGCAAGTTATGGCTAAAAATCATGATGCTAAGAAAGAAGTCAAGCGTAAACCAGCGAAGTCATTAAAGGAAAAACGGATGGAGAAAAAGGTTAAAAAAGGTACTCCGTGACCTGCCTTAAGGCCCGCCTTAATCGGGCGGGCTTCTCTTTTTTTTAAATAACTATCGGAATGGCATGCCCATTGCTATTCTTTCATTATGAGTTTGCCTTTTTCTCGTCAGATTGCTTTTTTTATTCTGCTCTGGGCTATGGTCTGTCAGGGGCAGCAAGAAATTTCGTTGTCGGTTGCGCCGCTTGCTGGCGATAAAGTGCGAGTCTTGCCTCTTGACCTCTCTCTGTCTCTGCCTGGAGAACACTCGATAATTCTGCAGGCACCCCATGCGACGAATTGGTTAAATGCTGCGACATTGCGATTGACGTGGGTATGGCCTGAAGGGCGTCCTTCGCACGCAGGGGGTCTCGTTTGGCTGAAGGACCGTGATGACTTTTGGCACCAGTATTTGACCAATGATCCCGTCTCAAGCGGAATCACAAACTGCTGGGAAATCCCCTTTCAGCCAGAGGCTGTTGGGTGGCAGGCCCCGGGACATGCCTTGACTTGGAATCACAGGGTGCGTCTTAATCCACAGTCAGTCGGGGTGCGTATCTTTGGGGACTCAGTCTTTACCGGTCGCTGCGTTCTCGTGTCGGCAACCCTTGTGTCGCAAGTGCCGCCAACCGCTCCGGTGATTGCAAAAGTGCAGGCGCTGACGATCACGCCGCGTGCATATACCTGTTACGAGGCGCGCTTCGATCTGCCGGATCGTTACGATAATCCATTCGACCCTACGCAAATTGATGCGGGGGCACGGGTGTTGACCCCCTCAGGGAAGACCAATGAAATTCACGCCTTTTATTATCAGCCGCACTTCCGGCTGGAGGATGAATTAGGTGAACCCGTCGAGCCAGATGGTCGCCCGGAATGGCGTATTCGCTACTGTCCACGTGAACCGGGTCTGTATCAAGTGACGCTCTATGCGCGCGATCCGTCGGGGATGACGGTGCGCACCAATGTGTTAAGTTTCACCGCAGCCCCGGCCAGTGCAGAGGCCTTACACTTTGTGCGGGTCAGTCGGAAAGATCCACGTTATTTTGAATTTGATGATGGCTCACTCTTCTATCCGATTGGTCATAATGTGCGTTCGGCGACAGATGCCCGCATGGATGATAAGTTCCCCTGGATCTTTCGTAAGCAGGAAGGGACAACGGCGTACCGACGATTTTTTGCACGTATGCAGGAAGCGGGTGAAAACCTAGCTGAGGTATGGATGAGCGCGTGGTCGTTGGGGTTGGAGTGGACTGAAGGCATCGGCGGATATCATGGGGCAAACGATTATCACATGGGAAATGCTTGGGAGCTTGATCGTGTGATTGACCTCGCTTGTGACCATCATATTTATCTCAACCTCGTTTTTAATTATCACGGGCGGATCAGTACGTGGTGCGACCCCGAGTGGCATTTGCATCCCTACAATCAAGTCACGCCAGGGGGTTGGTTGAAAGCGCCTCTTGAGTTCTTCAGTGATGCACGGGCGATCGAGATGCAAAAACGATTTTGTCGGTATACCCAGGCGCGGTGGGGATGGGCCCCGATTATTTTCGGATATGAGCTGTGTAGTGAACTTAATCTGACAGGACACGAAACACACCATAAGACCCATTTTGAGCCGACGGTTGTCGCGTGGTGTCAGACGTTAGGTCACTATCTGAAATCAATTGATCCCAACAATCATCTGGTTTCTGTGCATGTTTCTAATGACTATAATTTTCTCAATCCAGCGATTTGTAAACTGCCAGAAATGGATTTTAATCCACTGGATGCCTATCATCATGGGCAGCCAGAGCGCATTGTGCCATTGGTGATCAACACGGCCGATGCTGGCGAGAGTTATGGAAAGCCCATCCTAATTACGGAGTTCGGGGGATCACCCATGGCGGCAGGGCGCGAACATTTGATGATTGAACAGCATGCTGCAATTTGGTCTGGGGCGTGTGTTCCTCTGGCAGGCGTCCCCTTGTTCTGGTGGTGGCAGGTTGTAGATGAGAACGATCTCTACAGTCGTTACACGGCGGTGAAAAAGTTTATGACCGATATCGATCCCCGTGAACCCCTTGCCAAACGAGTGAAGGTCGATCTTGTCATGGCGGAAAAAGGCAATCCAAAACTTTTGAAGCAATGGGCCGCTTTGGGGACGGCTGACCCAGCGTCTGTACGTGGATATGTCTATCCGCTTAAGTTTGCGAGGAGTGGCGAGACTCCCCTTCAGATTGAATATGTCAGTGCCGTGGTGGAGGGCATGACGCCCGGGATTTTCCGTGTCGAAGTCTTTAACACGGATACAGGGGTGTCGCTACGTCGATTTGATGTGCGTGCGTCAGAGGGAAAATTAGAGATCCCTTTGCCGCAAGGTCTACCTGATTGTGCCTTTAAAGCAAAACTGTTGACGCCGCTGGTTGCCAAGCCAGCCCCTGCGGTCAAACCGTAAACGTTGTGGCGCGAGTGCGTGCGATATTTAAAAAATAGTTGATTCGTTAAAGGAAGCGTATATGTGTGGAATTGTTGGTTATATCGGAAAACGGAGTGCAACCGAAATTCTTTTGAGTGGTCTGCGTCGACTTGAGTATCGCGGATATGATTCATCCGGTGTGGCGCTGTGTTCAGGTGAGAAGATAACGGTTGTGAAACAGTGTGGTAAAGTGGCTGCACTTGAGCAATGCGTAGCGCAACAGGTGTCCGAAGAAGCGCGTGCCCAGATCCATATGGGCATTGCGCATACGCGCTGGGCCACACACGGATTGCCAAATGAAGCCAACGCGCATCCGCATGTAGCGGATCAGGGGAAACTGGCGCTTGTTCATAATGGAATTATTGAAAACTATGCGATGCTACGGCGGCAATTGGAAGCACATGGTTGCGTCTTTGTCTCGCAAACCGATACTGAAGTGCTGGCACATCTGATTGCCACGTACGATGCCGGTGACTTGTTGGCAGCCGTTTGTCAGGCACTGAAGCGCGTTGAAGGCACTTATGGTATTGCGGTTGTCTCTAGTCGACATCCGGGGCAACTGGTGGTGGCCCGCAAAGGCAGTCCGTTAGTGATTGGCCTTGGAGATGACGAAACCATCATTGCGAGTGATGTGTCGGCGATTGTTTCACACACGCGCCAGGTGATCTATCTGCAAGATGGCGATGCGGCATTGATCACGCAAGCGGGGGCTCAAGTTTTTACGCTCGATAATCTTTCGGTTGATCGTCCGGTTGCGCAAGTGGAGTGGGAAGTCGATGCTGCGGAAAAGGGCGGATTTGAGCACTTTATGCTCAAGGAAATTTTTGAGCAACCGGATGCGCTCCGTAACACGATTCGCGGGCGGCTTGATTCGGCTTTGGGTACGGCTATTCTTTCGGGATTGAATCTGACCCCTCGTGAACTCGCGGCAATTAAACGCCTCGTCATCGTGGCCTGTGGAACATCCTTACATGCTGGGATGGTGGGTAAATATCTCTTTGAAGGGTTGGCGGACTTGCCAACTGATCCTGAGCAAGCTGCTGAGTTTCGCTACTGCAATCCGATTCTTGGACATGACGATTTGTTGCTGGCGGTTAGTCAGTCAGGTGAGACGGCTGATACGTTGGCCGCCGTGCGGGAGGGAATTCAGAAAGGTGCTCTCGTAGCAGGTCTGTGCAATGTGGTCGGTAGCACCATTGCGCGTGAGGCTGGCCGCGGCATTTATCTGCATGCCGGTCCGGAGATGGGGGTGGCTTCAACGAAAGCCTTTACCGCACAGGTGATCGTGCTGTTGATGTTGGCTGTCAAGATCGGTCGTGGTCGCAGATTGTCCCGTGAGATGGGATTGTCGCTCTGCGCGGAGATTGAGAGAATTCCGGCGATGATGACTCAGGTGTTAGAGCAGAATGATGCCATTGCCAGCATTGCACAACGGTATGCACAGGTACGCAACGCGTTCTTTA
>CAZSUM010000102.1:4872-8999 GCA_964610015.1 uncultured Lentisphaeraceae bacterium | reverse complement strand
AGCTTTTTGTCGCTGGTCGACGCGCTCAACGTGCACGCCATCCCAACACGAGCTTCTTCAATCCCAAAGAGGTCAAACAGTCTATTGACACCAATAAACACATGGCTCAGGCAACTATTGTCGGACGTGCTAATGATCTAGCTGTATTGACAAAGACCCCTCCAACAGAACTTCGCTTTGCACAAGTGGTGGTGCATCATAAATGGGATACCACCCGTCGTATCATTGCTGGATTCGACGCAGACCAAGCTCTTCTAATGACCCAAGGCGGTGCTTGGAAGCACTGGAATAAGTGGCAGACCAACTCCCTCTACTATGTTGAAAACGTCCGCGCCGCGCTGGATACACCCGGCGAGTGGTTCTACGACGGCGTCAACGGCAAACTCCAGTATCTGCCGCTCAAAGGCGAGCATCCCGACCGTACCGAAATTGTGGCACCGTACCCGGGCCTCAAAACCATGGTTGTCTTCAACGGCGATCCGGCGAACAGTAACTTTGTGACCCAGCTCACTTTTGAAGATATCGGTTTTCTTTACTCTGATTCTCCACGCCGTGTCGATCAAGTCCGTTGTGCGGCTCTGCCCGCTGAAATTGCAGGCGACCTTTACACACCGGGGCCAACTCAATTTGAGCCGCACCAAGCGGCCTCACACACAGATGCTGCCATTGTCGCAAATGGTGCACATCAAATCACCTTCCGAAATTGTGATATCGCTCATACGGGCGAATATGGCATCTGGTTCCAATCTGGATGTGTCAGCAACCGCATCGAACATTGTGCCATCACCGATCTTGGTGCTGGAGGCATCCGTATTGGCAATCCCGATGCAAAGAACCTTGGGGTCACAAGCAATAGCGTATTCCGTCCCATCTCGCCATATAGTACCGCATACAATATCGTAGACAACTGTATCATCACGCACGGCGGTCGTTTTCACGCCAGCGGCACTGCTGTCTGGATCGGCCACAGTTGCGATAACCAAATTACCCATTGCGAAATCAGCGATCACTTCTATACCGGCATATCGGTCGGCTGGGTTTGGGGCTACAGCGGTAGTGCGGCACAGCGCAATACCATTGCCTTTAACCGCATTCACAAAATTGGGCAACACGCCCTTGGCGATATGGGCGGTATCTACACGCTAGGAACTAGTTTTGGCACCTGCATCAGTAACAATGTGCTCTTTGATATCGACTCCTATACCTATGGAGGCTGGGGGCTCTACCCAGATGAAGGCTCGGAAGGTCTTGTTTTAGAAAACAACCTTGTCTATGACACTAAGGACGGTTCGTTCCACCAACATTATGGACGCAACAACATCCTGCGGAACAACATCCTTTGTTTCAGCCGCGAATGTCAGGTCGCCGTGACACGTGTAGAAAAGCACCGTTCGTTGGTTGTCGAACGAAACATCATTGTCTGGAAGAACGCACCAAACTTCAGTGATACACGTTATACCCACACCATTGATGCCAAGGTTGATTGGCTTAGCAATCTCTGGTGGCGTATTGACGGTCCCTCAGACTTTAAAGGCATGACCTTTGCACAATGGCAAGAGATGGGACGAGATGTAGACGGGCTGGTTGCGGACCCCTTATTCAAGGATTCCGCAACCCGAGACTTCCGCCTAGAAAAGGGTTCTCCGGCCAAGAAGATCGGGTTCCAACCCTTTGATTCTTCCAAGGCAGGGGTGTACGGCAAATCGGCGTGGCGCCGCAGAGCACGACAATAAAGGAATATATGGTTTTACAAAAACGGAGCCTTTTCAGAAACCCTTGGGACCTCATTCGGTTTTTCATACCGATTGTGGCTTTGATTACAGGCTCTGTTTATGTCCTAACTTTCTTTAGACATATCTATCCGGGTATCCCCGCGTTGCTCACAGCTACGGCCGCCGGACTTTGCGAACCGGAAAATTTGATACGTCCTTTATTTGGTTCACTGATACGACTGGTGGCGGACCTACCCATCGCCACACTGCCGATAAGACTAAACCTTTTCTGCGCATGTTGCGGAATGCTGGCAGCAACGCTTTTTTATCTACTGACTGCCCGGTTGATCTACACATTTTCAGCAGAAAACCCCGGAGGGAGTCTCTCTGCCCTGCCACCTTTGAGTCTTGCGTTACGCGACAAGAAAGATCTTGCCGAAACAGACCAACACGCTTTTTCCGTCAATAGCGATGGCTCACCCGCAATCCCAGTTTCGGTCCAAGCGCACAACTGGCGTAGTGCCTATGCCGCGGTGTTGGGTGGCGTAGGGAGCACGCTCGTCTTAATCTTCTGTGGGCCATTCTGGCTCGTCGCTACGCGCCTGTTCCCTTTTGCATTCGAATTAGCGCTCTTCTTCCTGTTATTAAATCTGCTTATCGCCTATGACCAGCGAGGGCATCCTTTTAACCTCTTCGCCAGCGCTTTCTTATTGGCCTTCTGCTGTGTCGAGTCTCCCATCTTTCTGTTGCTGCTGCCCATCGGTGGGGGGGTCCTGTTGCGCTCCATGATCCTCAATGAGCACGCGACCGTCGCACGTACATTGGCTGTCATTCTAACAGGCCTAATCGGATTTTTGCTAGCAGGCAGTACTCTGTGGCATGCTGCGGAAATCTGTGCCGCTATCCCAATTCCAGCTCCACGCCCGATTTTAAGTCTGTTCCTTAAGGGCATGTTAGAAGAGCTGATCCGCTGGATCCCAAGTTTTGGATGGAGCTACACGTTCATGCAAGTACTCCTGCCGTGTGCTATCGGCCTTTTTGTTTTTGCCTTCTCCTTTCGGAAACGAACCCCGCTCCTTTTTCTCATACAACTCGTGCTGGTGATCTTACTGCTTCCCAGCCTGCTTAACTTACGGATCTCACCTTGGGCAATCGCACGCCTGACTTCGCACATCCCGATCTACAGCTACACCCTCCTCGCCTTTATGACGGGTCTACTCCTAGCAGTCTGGTATCTCATGCGCGAAATGTTCGAAGAGCAAATATCCGATGATCTCGATTATTACGAATACCGCGACAACCCCATTGTCTGCCGTATCGGCTCACGGCTCTGCTGGCTTTTGCTTGCAATTATCTGTGCCGTCCCCTTTCGCAGTTACAAAGACATCAACCCCCGTGAAGGCGCGTTTGTGGATGCTCTAACCGACGAGGTTTATCAAGCCTTGGGCTCGTGCGACTGGATTGTCAACAGCGAGCTTCTCACCCATCACCTGATGCTTCGAGCCAACCAGGATAAGCGCGAACTTCGGTTTGTCTCTACAACCGATATGCCCAACCAACGACACGCTCCACTGCGTGACTATATTCATGATGACCCCTCCTTCGCAACCTACCAGGCAAGGCTTCAAAATGCGGCCGATCTTTCGGAAAAGGCCTTCTTGCGTGAATGGCTCCGGCTAGACCCCCATGCGTATGAGCGAATTGCCTTCTTTAAATCTGCAGACTTCCTGCGAAAATATGATTTTACTCCGTGCCCTGAAACTATTTTTTTTAAGGGCCTTCCAAAACAACTCCCGTTGCAGCTTGATGCCTTGTTAATGCGCCACCGACAGGTCCTTGAGTCTATGCGTCCCTATCTCTTTCCCGAGCAGCCAGACAGCATTAAACTCTTCGCAACCATCCGACAGGCCATGCGTTCACAATTGGCCTTGATCGGTAACGAGTTGGGCGTACTCTTAGCCGAAGAGAACCGCAATAAAGAAGCTGCCGATATCTTTGAACAGAGTGAAACATTGACCTCCCATAATCTCAGTATTCTGTTGAATCGTTATCAGCTCGCCTTCAATCGTCAGATCCGCCCAGAATTATTGCCTGAACTAGAAGCACGCCTACGCGAAATACCGCACTACCATACCGACACCCACCTGTTTACACCTGCCTCCGTACAAGCAACCAGTGGACACCTGATCGAACCCGGAATTTTGGAACAGGTTCGTAAAAGTTTCTGGGGAAGATCTGGAATCATGCAACAGCTTGCCGATTCTCTAACGCCCAATCACAGGATTGACCCCCTACTGGCGTTACATGACAAACGGCGCGACTTGGTCAAAACAATTACCCTGAATATCGATCGATACAATCTAGAAACTGCCAACCTTCAACTTGACCTGTTGCTTGATCTTGATGATAAGGACC
>CAZSUM010000102.1:0-4772 GCA_964610015.1 uncultured Lentisphaeraceae bacterium | reverse complement strand
TTGCGTGCCATCGACTGTAATCCCAATCTCACTAATCTTCGTGAAGAGGTGTTGCGGCTAGACGCAGACCTGAACGTACCCGCCTTCAGTGAAGAAGATGCCAAAGCCATGTTACGTCAAAATCCAGATCATGCCTTTGCCAACTACCTGTGGGGGCGTGTTCGACTTGAACGTGGTGAATTAGATCTTGCTGAAGATCTCTTTAAGCGAAGTCTAGAGGCAGAAAAAATCAATGGCCCCGCTTGCGGGGGGCTAGGCGAAGTGCTACTAGCGCAAGAATCATATGCCTATGCAGAAAAATTCCTGCGGTTAGCCCTGACCTATATCCCCGACCAAGCAACAACTCGTCACGCCCTCGCCCGACTGTTACTCGCGACCAACCGCATCGACGAAGCTGCATGTGAAATAGAACCGGTCTTTCAGGCCTCTCCTGAAGATCCTTCCGTGCAACTCACTGTGATCAAAATTCGGCTTGCACAACGCAATTACAAGGATGCAGCAGAAATGCTCTCTGCTTTACTGGCTGATCAACGTCGTCTGCCGCGTCACATCGTTAGTCAACTCAGACCTCTGAGCAAGCAACTCTTTTCCGAAATGTCACAATAATTTACGTATTCGCATGAACCTTGTCAGAACTTTTTTAGCCTATCTGGAATATCTCTTCATTCGTTTTCTCAGCGCTCTCTATGCCCTAGTACCCGCACATCAAGCCTATGCGCTTGGCGCTGGGATAACATCACTCGCCTACCCGCTCTTCCGTAAACGACGGCGTCTTGCAATCGATAACATCCTGAAAGCGCATATAACCGATGACCCTCGTCATGCGGACCAGATCGCACGCAAGGCCTTCGGTCATCTCGCGGGTCATCTCTGCGAGGCCCTCAAAGTAAATCGAATCGTGACCGCTGAGAACTGGCCTAGCCACATCAGCTTTGATGGCCCGGAAGCCTCATGGAAATTACTGATGGAAACACCGGACGTACCCATCATGATTCTAACTGCGCACCTAGGCGCTTGGGAAGCTGCAGTACCCATCATCTCCCGCTCTCGTCCTCTGATCGCAGTGGCACGTACCATGAACAACCCCTTTGCGGAAAGCTTTCTCAAAAGAAACCATTTTCGTGGCACCATCACCATTATTTCCAAAAAGAAAGGCTTCACTCCCCGCGTATTGCGTCAATGGAAACAGGAGAGGGCTGCAATGACGTTGGTGATGGACCAACATGCGAGTCCCAAACAAGGCGTTATTGTCAACTCTTTGGGTCGTCCAGCCTCCGCCCATACCTCACCGGCTCGTATTCATCTTCAAAGTGGAGCCCCCATTCTAGCGGGGGCCTTCATACGCGATCGCGCCTTTCATTACCGCATGGTGACTGGCATGCCAATCCAGTTTTCGCCAACCGATAACCGCGAAGCAGATGTGAAGGCCCTTACAACCGAGATCAGCTCACGCTTGGACGACATCATCCGGCGCTATCCTGAGCAGTACCTCTGGGCACACAACCGTTGGCGTATCTGATTATCTGAATTTCTTGTGCCAAACATAAAAAAAACGGCGGGTAGAAGTTTAAGCTTCTACCCGCCGCCAGGGAGGACATATATAATTTAACGCACCCGTACAGGGGGGAACCTGTATTCGCGATCACGGGGGAAGCGTCGCGATAGGGTACATTGTTCATCAACCTGGGGGAGGTTGTGTGAACAGGTGTATAGTAATGGATGCACCCCTCTTTTGTCAACAGGGTCAGAAAATTTATTTTTAGTTGTTTTTACAGGGTTATTCGCATCATGACCAAACCTCCCCCTAAAACACATGCGTTCTATAGTAACCTGGCTTGACTCCCCGGCCAAATCGCTGATATTGTAATGAATTGAGAAGAGAAAGGATTTCTATATGAAAATCAAAGCGAAAACACCCACAAAGAAGATTGTGACGGTTATGTCAAAAGCAAAAATTACACCGGCGAGCAAAGTGCTAAAACCAAAAGCTCCCAAAACGCATCGCGTGACCTTCACAGTTCATGCTGAGGTCGGAAGTCAAGTGTTTGTCGCAGGTAGTTTCAACAACTGGAATCCGACTGACAAAGCGATGACAGACAAAAAAGGAATGGGTCTATACACAGTTACCGTCACCCTTCCGCCGGGCAACCATGAGTATAAATTTGTTATTGATGGCACCTGGTGTGCTGACCCCGAGTGCGCAGATTGGGTACAGAATGAACATGGTACCCTGAATAGCGTCATCCGTGTGAGTTAAAACCCTCTCTCTTCGCACAAGCGAGTAAGGAGACAACAATGGATACGCCCCTCACGCGTTGCGCCATATCACTGGGTGATGCGGCAGGGGTTGGTCCAGAGTTGGTGCTCCGCATGCTTAACTGTCGCGAACTCGCACGCCAGTGCCAGATGATTGTCTACGGGAATAGGGATCTACTCGTGCGTGTTGCCAACGCTAGTAATATCCCTTGGGCTAACGATTTGCAAGTCATGCCCTATCCACTTCCCCAAAAACCCATGGCCAAGCTACTGGGGAAGTCCCACATACTATTTGACTTCCCTTTTGATGCCGGAGCCATTACTCCAGGCAAAGTCCAAGCGGCCTGTGGGCAACAAGCATATACTTGGCTCTGTGCAGCGATTCATGACACCCACGATCTCAATATCGCTGATGCACTCGTCACGGCACCCCTTAATAAAGAATCGCTGCATGCAGCGGGTATTGTTGCCGCTGGGCACACCGAAATCTTAGCACAAAAAACACATGCGGCTGACCCTCGCATGCTCTTTTATTCGTCGCGTTTTTGTCTCTGCCTTGCCACGATCCACGAACCCATTGTGCATGTCCCAAAACTACTGACGATTCCCTCGTTGACTCAAACACTCCGCATGACCCATAACGCCTGCGAAAGATTTGGTATTCAGAGTCCGCGAATTGGTGTACTGGCTCTTAATCCGCATGCCGGCGAAAACGGGCTCTTTGGCCAAGAAGAGCACACGGTCATCACCCCTGCGATTAAAACCGTGCGAGCCGAAGGCATCCACGCCTTCGGCCCGCTTGTACCTGACACCGCCTTCACTTGGCTAGGGGCACATCCACCCATTCAATCGCCCTACCACGCCTATGTAGCCATGTATCATGATCAAGGACTCATTCCCTTTAAACTGGCGGCTTTTGATTCTGGCGTTAACGTCACACTGGGATTACCGATCATCCGTACGTCGCCGGACCACGGGACAGCCTTTGACCTAGCTTGGCAGGGCATCGCCTCACCGGGCAGTCTTTTCAGCGCAATCAAGCTAGCCATACAACTGGCTCAAGCGCACGTTTCAAGCTAACGGATACTGCACACGCTGACCCGATGACAGGACTTCCCGCAACTTCTCTGCCAGCGCACTCTTAGAGAAGGGCTTCTGAAGATAATTCACCCCTGCTTCAAGAACATTGTGATGCGCGATCACGTCGGCTGTATACCCTGACATGAAGATACAACGCATCTCTTTACGCTCTTTAAGTAAACGAATCGAGAGATCACGTCCACTCATCACAGGCATGATCACATCCGTCAGTAAAATATGAATTGGCCCTTCATGACTGGCCGAGATCTTAATCGCCTCTTCTGACCCTGCCGCAGCAAGGACCTGATATCCCAAACGTTCTAAAAGACGACTTGCCGAACGCAACAATCCACGTTCATCATCTACCAAAAGCACGGTTTCATTAACAGTATGAAGAACGCCCCCTTCACACGCAGGGGTAACACACGTACTCTTTTGAATTTCTTCATGTGCAGGCAGATAGATTTTAAAGGTCGTTCCGCGAGACACCTCGCTATAGACATGAATAAACCCACTGTTCTGCTTGACAATCCTATAAATGGTGGCCAGCCCCAACCCAGTTCCCTTACCCTGACCCTTTGTCGTAAAGAACGGTTCAAAGAGCCGATCCAATACTGGGCGATCCATCCCGCATCCGTCATCACTGACTGATAACACCACATAGCGTCCTTTTTCGAATTCGGAATTCAACATGCAGAACTCCTCATCCGCTTCAAGCACGGCGGTCTCAATGGTCACACTGCCAACCCCCGTGATGGCATCACGTGCGTTGACTGCCAAGTTAGCGAGAATTTGATCAAGTTGGTTCTCGTCCATCTTAACCCAACACGACTTCTCAAACGGAGTCCATCGCAAATCAATCTCTTCACCCAGAAGGCGGCGAAGCATCATCAGCGTGTTTTTCACCACTTCATTCAACTCAAACACTGCGGGAACAATGGTCTCTTTACGGGCAAACGAGAGCAACTGACGCGTCAGCGCCACAGCACGCTGTCCTTCCGACAGAATCTCTTTTGCAAAAGAATGCGTATCCTCGCCCGGTGGCAGTTTCTCAACTAGCAACTCGCTATAGCCCATAACTGCCTGAAGAATATTGTTAAAATCATGTGCGACGCCACCAGCCAGCCGTCCCACAGCTTCCATCTTTTGCGACTGACGGAACTGTGCCTCAATTTTCATTCGGGCATCCTCTGCCTGTTGCGCTTCGACGAGCGAACCAATCAACTTGGCTGCGGAGATCAAACGCCCTTTAGCCATCTCGATAATAAAGGGAGGCCTTGAATCATAAGCATGGGCTGTTTGCACAAGTTCGGCATAGGGCACTTGATAGGCAAGCGCCAAAGCATGAAGCGTATCCGTGTCACGCGGTGGATCACCATATCCAAAGGTCATGGTTCCCACCACCTCGTTGTTTGCGAAAATCGGAACCGCATAAA
>CAZSUM010000101.1:8649-9044 GCA_964610015.1 uncultured Lentisphaeraceae bacterium | reverse complement strand
CCCTGTATCGGATTTTAACCGACTGCATATCGCACGCTTTGCTTGGCGCACTCATATTTCTTCCTATTCTTTTTACTTATGGGTCATTCCCGTATTTATTTAAAAACTTATGCATCGCGGTCTTCGCGGAGATAGATGCGCATTTGGGTTGGGGGTATTTCAAAATGGTTGAGGAGGGCGGAGATGTTTTTGGTTAGACTTTTGGCGGAGAGATTTACTTCGATAAACAGATCGTTGAACTCCTCTGCTACTCGCAAATCGGTGGCTTTGAGTGAAAACTGTGGATTACCCCGATTACTGATAAACTTCTTTTCGGTTGGCAATGAAGCAAAGAGCTTTGAATCTTTTTTATACAGATAATAGCGTAGTTTGTGGATGTTGATCTCGTGCTCTTT
>CAZSUM010000101.1:0-8639 GCA_964610015.1 uncultured Lentisphaeraceae bacterium | reverse complement strand
ACAGGGGTTCAAAACCTAAGGATGAAGAAGTTCTTATACAGATAATCAAGAATGAGCATGTAAAGATGCTTCCATGTTTTCAGCCCTTTGTAAGCAGTGTCCTGCAGAACAAAACCGTAGGGTCGCTTATAAGTGAAATTCTCCTCCAGCGAGTGAGGCTCGGTCTTATCCAGCTCTTTAACAATGCGGTCCCTTTCCGCCCGATTGGAGCTCTCAACCTCAACCTCTTCTATTTCAGGGTTTACACCAAAGTGCGCTTTGATCTGTTCCGCAATGGCCTTTGAGGAAGAAGAGAAATCTTGCAGGTTTGTGTTAAACGCTTTGATAAACTGCATCCCCTCTTCAAGAGACTCATTATCACGCGGATCAATGCTCAGCAGCATATCATCCGGCAGAGCCAGCAGGTTCTCCTGCAGGTCGTTCATCATATCCAGTATTGAACTGATTTTATCCTGGTTGGTCATGTGTTCTCCTGTTAATCCTGTACTGATAAATCAAAGTCCGTAAAATTATAAAACCACCGCATCCCCCTGAGGATACTTAGTCCGCTGCAGATTTCAACACTACCGTCTTTCGAACTCATTCATGCCTCCGAACCCGCGTTAATTGCTAACTACTAAAATAGGGTCTGACCCCGATTATCAAGGTGTGTCTTTCGTTGCAAGGGTTCTCTGAGCCATCTTACAACTCTACTCAAACTTCTTCTGCCACTATTCCTCTGTTAAACGCCCATTATGATAATCCCAGAAGTAGCGGATTAAATATCTGTTATCGATAAAGAGTCGTATCTTACCTGAATAGTTCTGCCAGACAATGCCGTAAATAGGTTCAAATCCAAAGCCAACCACCGCACAAAATCACGTTACCCAACAAACAAATGTTATATGTTTAAGTACGGCCCCGTTGCCCTCTCACGACCCCGTTGCACTCTCAAACTTTCATTAATTTATCTGTCATCACATTCCAATTTATATGCCAGTTAAGTTCAAAATCAAGGATTGAACCACCCCCCAGATTTCTGCTTTATCTTTAACCTTCCCTTTCCATAGACTTCGCTCGGCGCTACTAAGGTTTGATGACCCCGACTCCTCGATTTACCCTCACGAATACGCATTTTAACAGTTTTCATACCATGTCTTTTGAGATATAACACGATTCGATATCGTAAGTCTCTCGACAAAGACGAACTTTTGCAATTTCACTTGGAGCGATGTAAGGATCAAGATTTGAACCAAAGGTTAATCCATAAGCTACCGCAACTCTATGAAAATCTTCTTCTGGGAATTCTGGAGGTCGTACAAATTCATTTTCGCTTGGACAAGGAAGTACACCATGTCTAATGCTCTGGATGATTAGTTCTGGCATCCCTGCTTCAAGATGTTTTTGAAGGTTTTGAATGTTTGCACCTCCACCACATAAAAACATTGTAAGCGTCGTCCACTCTTTACGTTCTAAACCTTTCTTTTTCCATGCCTCCACCCATGTTAAACGGGTTCGTTGAGCAACATCATCGCAGTACTCACCATGCGCTTTTTTTAAACGACTGTACAATTCGGTTTGATTTGTTTTTTTATCAGCTTGGGTGAGTGCATTAATATCAGGAAATTGTCGAAGACTCTTTTGCTTTTCAAATTGAGCTTCCGAAATTTCTAAATCATATCCAAGGGCTTCGGCAAGTACTGACTCCAAGTGTTTTACCCCATTCGGATGACAAGAGGCTGCAAAAACGGGAGTGCGCACATCTTCATCTTTAATAAAATTAACAACTCTAAAGACATTTAAATCAAGTGTGCCCGCTCCAACATCCACTAAAGCATAAATGCCTTCTTGAGCAGCTTTTGATTGCGCAAAACTGGCAATCTCAGCTAATACTTCAGGTACAACGCGTGACCGTCGCTCGGTTCTCTTTTCCAGCAAAATACCGAGACTACTCACTTGATCATAAGCATCAAAAGCATCCTGCACAGAAATATCACCTGACGAAAAATCCAGAACACCATGCATTTCATCGGCAAGAGTCAAGCAATCCATAAAAACCGACTGAGAAAGCTGCTGATCTAATGCGGCCACAGGTGCGCACATAAATACCCGAAATGCCAAATTCTCTTCGATACCGCGCTCACGATAATATCCCCGGATAGCATTTCCAGCAGTCTCTAGAATAAACGCAAGATGAATAGAGGTAAAGAACAGTACAAGCTCCTCGGTGCTACGCTTAGAAAAAGCTTTATTCTGCTTGATGCAATTATCCAACCATGAACGAATCTCAGCGTCATCCTTAGCAAATGTTTCTCCGTAATAGTAACTGAGAGCATGTTTCCATGAGGGGCTCCAGCATGCATCGTGCTTTCGGTAAATTATCCTATCACCCTTTACTAGGCTCACAGGGGAGATCATGTACTTATTAATCCCGTGGGCTGAGGGATTCAGTTCCAGGATCACAGAGTTATCATCTTCTTCGCCATCTCTGAACGCAACCTTCACATTTTTTGTCCCATAATCCAAACCAATCCAGACAGTCCTGGAATCTTCCTGCTTATGAGTAAATGCGCCAGAAAGAGTACGTATTGGTTGTTCTCGAACTCGTTTAGCTTTTTTTGCAATATAATCTTCCAGCCTTTTACGAACTAAGTCAGTGAAATTTTGGGTATCATTAGGGTTACGTGCACGATAACCACGTATTCGCTCTTCATAATCGTTTTGTGGCTGATACTGCGGCAAATCAGCTGCAAAGATTTCCATGGAACCAGATTGCAATTGATCTCGTTTTTTATAAAGGTCATTTTTTAAAGTTTTATAAAGATGTCTGCGTATTTTAACTTCTATTCTACTACGTGGAATAAAATTAAAATATTTACCACGATTACAGTATTCTTCAACAACACTCTTAATTGCTTTACGCGACTCTGCCCTAATCAGGGTATGATTAACAACATCCGTGTAAATCATTTCACATAACTCCATAACAGGCACCCAACTGTGAATGGGATATGAATATTCGTAACCGTTAAAAATAATAAACACAAAGTTCTTATAACTCTCCCATTCTGGCAGATCTTCCTTTGGTCGAAGTTTAGTACTAGGAAGCTTCTCACCTTTCTTCCCATAACCATTAGAGTTCAGTGATTTTTCACTTCGTTTAGAAGCAAAACATTCTTTATTTGAGTTTTCAGCAAGTGATCCTTTACTCATAAGCATTTCAAAATCAACGCTCTCAAACCCATCATTTAGAGCAGTATTAATGTTGCGTTCCGCATTAGGCAGCCGACTGTCATTTTGCAATAACTGCTCAAAGCAGCTGGATAAATCACAGATCTGATTTTGCTCATTATGAGACTTCACCTCTTTAGCACAATTAGGTGAAGAGAGAGAAGATTCAAACGAAATACCACTCAACCCATCTGCCAAGCCGGCATTAAAAGACTGAGGGGTTTTTCGCGCCGAATTACTATGGTTTTTATTTCGGTTTTTACTCATAAACTTGTACCACCGCTGCTAGTATTTCTTCTGTTTCTGAGTCAAAGGCAGAACCATTTTCAATATCATTAATTCGACCTTCACATTCATTCTCCAAGTTCTTTGCCCTTGTCGTAAACCTTTTAATTGTAGACTCCGGGCTTCCTTCCCGAGCGTGCCGATTTGCCAGATTTTTCTGCCGCTCTATACGAGAACTATAAAAAGACCGCAGACTAGCTACCCGCCTAGCCCGAAAGGCGCCATCTCTGGTTTTTAAACTTCTCCGCAGATCAGATTCACGGTTCTCCTGAACTCTTGCCGCTATATCATAGGCATCCTGGATTGGAAGTTCTGCAGGGATCTGCTTTAAATGTTTAGCATCAACACCCTCTGTAATCATGGTCGCTACAAGAATCTCACTGACATCCTCATCCAAAATATGCATTGTCTTAAAGTTTACTACGGATGGCATTAACATGATCTGTGGGCGAACACCCTCAGCGATAAACTTATTAATAACCACCAAATAATAACCTGCTGCAACATCCCTGCATGCGACTTCCAGATGAGATGTTTTAGCGAACTCATGACCATTCTCCCGATAGTGTTGAACAACAAGACGAACTAGAGGATGTGTAATGCTGATATGTTCAAAACGCAAGTGATCACTCGCTATATCCACATCAAAAGTCACGACTGCTAGTTCCCGTGCATTTAAAAAAACGGGTTCTCTCTCTCCTGGCTTATAAGTAAATCCACGAAAAGCAGATTGCAGATTTTTGTCAGGGGCCAGATGATAGGTCATAGTATAACCGGGCTCTTTCGCAAATACAGTTCGCGGATAAAACTTTGAGAGAAATTCAGTAACTAATGTTTCAATCTCATCTCCGCTTACATATCTGTGAAGTCTATTGGCAAGCTCAACTTCATTTTCAAGAAGACCATCACAAACAAACACACTGTCTGATCTGGACTGAAGCTCTGAAACCATAATAAGCTGATTCTGCAGCGCCCGCTCCTCAAGCTCTATTTTCTCTCTACGAGCCTCTTCAGTCAAATCTGATCTTAACAAAGCATCAGTAATATTCTCAAGAATATCTCCTAAAATACCGTCTATCAGACCGATACTCCTCTCAAAGAGTTGAATTCTGTTATATAGCCTATCAAGAATAACCTGATCAATTGTATCCTTCACCGAAAAATTTATAATCCTGATGACCGGAGCTCGTTGGCCGATGCGGTCAATACGCCCAATCCGCTGTGCAACCACCATTGGATTCCATGGCAAATCATAATTAACTATGATGCTACAGAACTGAAGATCAAGACCTTCACCGCCAACTTCACTGCTCAACAGAACTCGGATTCGTTCATCATCACGGAACTCTTCAACAATACGGGGTCGTTCTTCAACAGGAACTTTTCCGGATAGAATGTGACATTCAAATCCATCCTGTTCAAGCCGTTCACTCAAATATTCCAAGGTAGAGGGGAAAGTGGAAAACAAAATGATTTTTTCTGTCCGCGACAGAGTCCGCATAAACTCAGATAGAACATCATATTTTGTGTCCGGCATATCCCCCTCTGACACCGCAGCAAAGAGACTCTGTAAATCAGCGACATCTTCAACTATATTATCATCCGATTCCAAAAACAGGTTATTCATGCCGACAAGACAATCCTGAATATCTGAATCCGCCACATTGCGCAAATAAGATCTGGCAGCGCCTATAATCGAACTGGCTGTACGACGCTGCGGCATCATAAGAGCCAGCTTTTCAAAAAAAGTTCCATTAGAACGATATTTCGACCGGACATATGACAGTACAAGCTCGTAAAACCGTCGCTCCTCTTTTGTATACTCAACATGCAGCACCTGAGCTTCACGACGTGCCACATCGGTTTTAACATCAACCTTACGGGTTCTGGTTAAACTGTCGCTCAATAAATTCAACTCACTCAACGCAAACCGCAGATCAGCAAGTTTCTGCCCAGTTAGAGTTTCTTTCCCCTTCGCTGCAGCTTTAACCTGATCCCAAAACGGATTTCCATCAAACCACCTGCCTCCATGTCTAGACGTACACCCCATCCTATTAACGGCATCCCAAAAACTGGAATAATCCGGCGGAATAGCAGCTAATGCAGCTTCAGCCTTCAGTACATGCGCATTAGCATCAAGCTGTCTTTCAAACAGATACTCACTTTGAAAATGTTCCTCATCCAGTAAATGCAGTAAATTATAGAGGTTTTCGATCTGAGTCTGAACTGGAGTCGCAGTCAGAAATATTAACGACTCCGCCTGCTGCGAAAGCAATCGGCCAAGTGCATGTGTATTAGTACTGCTGTTACGCATGTAATGAGCTTCATCCACAATCACGAGATCAAAGCTGGGATCAGCATCCTCAATAGCTTCACGAATTCTTTCTGACCGCATACTTTGTACGGAGCAGATTAAGCGTCCCAAGACCCGCCCATGAGAAGCCTTATACTTTGAAAGAAACTGTCTAAACCCACTGGCATCCACAATGGTAAACTCTTCACCAAACCTGCGAATCATCTCCAACTGCCACTTTTCCCTTAAATGAGCCGGGCAAACCACCAGCACAACCTTTATGTTTGCACGAACCTTCAATTCGGAGAGAATCAAACCGGCCTCAATCGTCTTGCCTAAACCAACATCATCCGCTATTAAAAGTCTCTGCTTTGGTGAATCAATGAACTTCAGCAAAGGTTTAAACTGAAAAGGGTAAAAATCAATTTTATTACTATGCAGAGAGTAAATGTTATTCGACAAAGGACGATCCATACGATGGAATGTCATCAACTGAGAGAAATCCGATTTTTTGCCAAATCTTCGACTATTCAGCAGGTCAAAAATAGTCTCGGTTTCAGGCACTAGCTCAAACGTATTCTCTTCCCACTTTCGTATGGCGCCATCAGAAAGCCTCACCTTCCAGAAAATATCACCGGCATCATCAATAGGGCCGTCAACCACAGAAGCACTCATCCCTGTATTGCGCTTCTTTCTTACATGATCACCTTTTGCAAATTTCTTAATATGTTCGGTCATACAGCTCTCATCTTTATGATCCATTACTTCATCCTATTTCTAAACTACCTGCGATTTTCTAAGAATCCCGCACTATTTGGACTCTTATAATCCTCATCGTCGCACTGCATCATTTCTGGTTCGATCGTGTTCCTTTTTTAGAAATTAACTTAACTTCTATTAAAATGTTTACCTTTTCAAATCATCCAAAAACTCTGATGCGGGGGTTACGCCTGTGATTAATAATCGGTCGCGGGCGCGGGTGCAGGCGACGTAGAGGAGGTGACGCTCGGTGTTGTAAACCTCTTCCAGGTCTGCGGAATCTGTGGCTGTTTCAATGCGTTCCTGTAAGGGAAGAACTTCATCATCACATGCCATGACAGCTACCGCACGAAACTCCAGTCCCTTTGCGAGATGCATAGGGCAGACCACAACACCGTTGACACTCTCCCTGGACATCTCTGAAAGCTGAAGGCAGTTTAGTTCAGCTACCTCAACAGCAGATATTGCCCGCACAAGCTGCGCCTCTGAACGTACAAACACACCAATTTCTGCAGGCTGGAATCCCTCTGACACAAGTTGTTTTAAATATGCACCAACTGCAACAGATTCTTCATCTATCGAATCGAACAACTGGATGGTGGGTTCCTGCCCGTTGAAAACTGAGACTGTTCCTTTGCGGGAGTCGGTATTGCCATCCACATCGGCGATTTCCGGCGGGAGTAACCGATCGGCCTGAATGCGGATCTGGTGCGATGTCCGGTAATTGACCCGTAATGTGCTGGAACGGCCGTGCACATCAACTCCCAGCGCCTTCCATGAGAAGGGTTGACGGAAGATGCGCTGCCCCAGGTCACCTGCAAAAAAGAGACTGTTCGGTCTATCTCCTCCCAGCGCGGCCAGAAATTTCAGTTCAGGCACACCAATATCCTGCGCCTCATCCACAACGGCAAAATCAAAGGGGTGTTTTTTTGAATTGCAAATGGACTCTGTGACCTTTGCAAAAAGTTCGGCCTGAGTCAGCAGTGCCTCGTCAGCAAGTTTTGCACGGACATCTTCAAAGACACCCCACAGCAACTGACGTTGCTTTTCGGCCAGACGCGTTCTTCTGCCAAGCCGTTGGACCTCGCGATAAGCCTCCCATGATTTGAGTTGCCATGCATCCACAACATTACTCCACTCATCCCAAAGGAAGTTATGTGAGAAACGTGACTCCGTGAGCTCCTTGACTGCCTCTTGCAATAAATCTTTTATTTGATCATCTTTGGCTATTTTGATTTTACCAAATCGTGCTTTGCCAATCCGCAGGGCAATGCTGTCCATCGAGTGAACATCAATCCTCTCCGCCAGCATCGGCTGTTTGTAGATCAGACGATGCAGGCGCATCTGCAGGGCAACCGCCAACGGATCAGAGAACGTGGTCAGCAAAACACGCGCATCTGGATTCTGACGGGCCAGCCACACTGCGCGATGCAGTGCCACAATTGTTTTACCGGTACCGGCAGAACCGGCAACACGGGCCGGCCCGTTGAAGTCGCGTTCAACCAGATCAAGCTGAGCCGGATGCAGAAAGATGGTCCACTTATCCCAGGGATACTCCAGTGCACGTTCCAGCTCTTCAATATTGGTCATCACGCGGAAGCGGCGCTGGGCATCCGGATGTTCAAATGGATCGGCTTCAGGAGAAACAAATGTCATGATCGCAGGCTTACCGCCAGTTGCCAGCTCCAGCAGAGCTTCGGCTGCCTCTTTGGGCAGACGGTCGGAGAGCGCCAGCAGCGAGTCCTCATTGGCAGCTTTGACATCCTCCATCCACTCTGGCGGCACGCCATAAGAAAGCAGATCATCATCCGGCATTTCACCAAAAAGGGCCGGTTTCGGTTGAGCCGGTTTCTCAACGTGAACATAAACCGGCACCTCAATCTCTTTGACAAGTTCGCGAATTTCAACGATCTGAGCCGCACCGGTTTTGGGATGGGTCTCGATTTTGCGATGTGCAGCCCATTGATATGCCTTGTCATGATGATCCACATAGCAGAGCATCAGGCTGTCTGATGTCTTGTGAACGATCATCCGGATATCCATGCTCACGCTGACAGACCAGAAATTCTTGTCCTTTGCCCCGTCGAGTTTA